>JBFFJV010000228.1:0-4674 GCA_041555695.1 Thiohalomonadaceae bacterium
AACAGCGGCGGAAACCGTACTGAAAGCCGCTGTGGAACGGTATTTGTTGCTGGCACAGACCCTTGCTTGACCACCAACATTGTACTCACCTTTTAAATCACTTGAGTAACAGTCATTGTTATGGTGCATAGCGGCGGCGAAGACGCTCCCATCAAGGGGAGCATCGCTGGATAGTTTTGCCTTAATGCTGGTAAAGCCTCCCGCTTTGTGATCGACCAATGCGTAGACGCCGCTATCCGGTGGGGCAATGTGTACTTCAATTGGCTTGATGATGTCGTACAGTAGTTTGCGTGCAACCACGATGATGTCTTTTTCATCCCCTAACTTGCCCCTGAATACAACCTGTATAAAGGGTGTTTTTCCTGCAAGGGCAAGAGGAAAGGGAGCGGCAATGGGGTTGTTGTTATCGTCTATTAGTACATTCCCTTCACTATCCTTTTTTACAAAGCGGAAGGCATGCTGTGTATAAATGTCTTTTGGCAGGGGAGATGAGATCGTTACCTCTTCCGAGACATAGGCATCGGTAATAATGTTAGAGGCATCGGCAAAGGTGACAACCGCTACCAGTTTGCCAGCGCCCATGGGTTCCGGATTATCACTGTTTGCGTATTTGGTGGTATTTTTAAGCGACAGTGGTAGTTGGGCGATATGGCCTGTGGGTGTGTCGATAAGAAGCTTGTTTAGATTGCTCTGATCCGGGCGCTGTACATCCATCGTTCCTCGGGCGAGGTGCTTCAGGAAAGAGGCACCGTAGGCGACGATGCGTGGGGCGAGAAGCTTACGGTAGCTCTGATAGTTCCACTTATTTAAGGTGTAGCGTTTACAGTCGTTATTAATGAACAGCTCAGGGAAGTCACCTGCGTCATAGTAGCACTCATTGTGGTACATATTGACTTCGGCGTTGAATATGGAGTGGCTGGAGGTGCGATAGTTAATCTCGTTACCGTCACGCTGCCGGTCATCAATAATGGATGAGACAAACTGAAGCTCTCCTGTAAGAGGATTGCCTGCCAGATCCTCTGGCACGTTGCTTATGCCGCCGTACAAGGAAATGATATTTTCAGGATTAGAGGAGTGCACCGCAGGTAGAGTGTACCATTTTGATGTAATGTTCGTGTCTGTAGGACTGTCTTGTACAAAATTCGTGGTGGGTGATACGAAATTGCGGTTGGTAAATTCGGCTAGGCCGATGCCAGAACCGTTGTTGGTGGTGTGGAAATAGTCACGGGCTTTGGTGAAGCTATTCCTCTGTACATGGTATTTTACTGCTCCGCCATCAATGAAGCTTGATAGAAAATCGCCATTGTAATTAGGGTCATTGATTTCTCCTTTAACTACTTTTTCTGTCAGATCTTCATAAAGGCTGGCCAGGTGTACGTCATTACGCACATGCTCAGGCTGCCCCATATCGGTCAGCAGGTGGATAACATGCCCCAGAGCATAGATGTGGGCACCCATCTTCTTATTGCGGGTTTCCAGGTCGGTAGAGGTCAGGGCCTTGTAGAGATAGTCGTAGCTGTCGCGCAGGGAGTGAACTTGTCGGCTATAGGTGGCGGTGTCTCCGGTGACGGCATCGGTAAGCTGGTAGTTGGGTGCCTCCCCAGTGTCTTCCAATGCCCAGTCCGGTGCCTTGATCGCCTCCATCATCCACGAGCTGATGCCGGCTGAAAGGTCGTCAAACTGATAGATGTACTCACCGCGTTCACTAATGGATTGACCAAGGCTCTGGTTATGGGCCGGGTCGAAGAAGTGGTTGGTGGCACGTACGGTTGGCAGATCCTCGTCATCGGCTCCCTGTATGAATATCTTGGTGCCGCTCATAGGTGTGTCAGTGGCCGTCCATGTGACAAAGCCAAGGGGATCGAGTTTATCGACGTTGTTGAAAAGATAACTCTGATCGAGGGGGAAACCGAGGCGGTTGGCGTAGTAGTCCGTTATTGGTTCACTACCCTCTATAGTACTCAGATCATTACTTCCCTTATAGGTGTCCTCTGCAAATTGCTGATGTGTTTCACTCCAATACGCGTGGAGATGAGTGTTGAACGTGAATCCAACTATTACCCAGATGATAAATTTCCATTTCATGGCGCTCCATCTCCTTCGCATCGTTCTTTCGCATCATGAAAATAATCACAATGCATTCCGTAGCCTTCCATTAAAATCCTGTCACACCGTGGTTCAACTATCTTTAACAGTGCACTAAGGGAAGTAAGCTTGGTCGTGGCACAGTCACCGGCATTGACAAGCCTTCGTATGCTGCTATTCCAAACGCCCGCTATAAACCTGTCATCCAACTCCGCCTTCTCCATCCTGATATCCTGCTCGTTATAGGGCGAGACGCGATGGTGTCCAGTACTGTGCTTTAATGGAGTCAGTGTTTCGCTACCAGCATTATCAGGTTTGTAGCCATCCGCGAAGACGGATATATACGGGTCACTATCTCTTAGTTCTCCCCGGAATGGCCCCACTAATTTGGTATCAAACCCCTTAAGCCGATAATGCCCCATGGCATCAGAGACCGACTCCACCACGTGGATGGCATCACCATAGGAGTGCTCGAAACCCTGTGACTCAAGCTGCCAGATGCCAACCACCACAGCCCCTTCAATCGGCTCGCCAGTTTCGGTATCGACAACGCGTCCCGTTACGTCGGCTGAGGAGTACATCACCGCACAACCGCCAAGTTGAGTTGCAAACAATATAATGAGTACCTTTAGTCGTTGCTGAATGCTGGCTATCTTGTTATGCATAGCTCTTTCCTGCCTCATGGTCGATAGCTGAGTGTTTTATATCGGTCAGCAGGTGGATAACGTGCCCCAGGGCATAGATGTGGGCACCCATCTGCTTCTTGCGGGTCTCCAGGTCGGTAGAGGTCAGCGCCTTGTAGAGATAGTCATAACTATCGCGCAGGGAGTGAACTTGACGGCTGTAGGTGGCGGTATCACCGGTAACGGCATCTGTCAGTGTGTAGTTGGGGGCCTCGGTGATGTCTTCCAATGCCCAGTCCGGGGCCTTTATTGCCTCCATCATCCAAGAGCTGACTCCGGCTGAAAGATCGTCAAACTGGTAGATGTACTCACCGCGTTCATTAATGGATTGCCCAAGGCTTTGGTCGTTGGCTGGGTCGAAGAAGTGATTCGTGGCGCGGACGGTTGGCAGATCCTCATCGTCAGCGCCCTGATTGAATATATCAGTCCCGACCATTGATGCGTCATTATATGTCCAGGTAACGAAACCATCCCAGTCTAGTTTGTCAATGTTATCAAAGGTGTAATTTCTGTTGAGGGGGAAGCCGAGACGGTTGGAGTAGTACTCGTTTACTGATTCGACACCCTCTTCTATGCTCAGATCGTTGTTTCCTTTGTAAATGTCTTTTGCAAACTGCTTGTGTGTTTCACTCCAGTACGCGTGAAGGGGGGTAGTGAGAAGGAGTACAGCTGTTAGTGTTATAGGAAATTTCCATTTCATGGTTTCTTGCCTCCATCGCACCGTTCTTTTTTGTGTTGAAAGTGTTTGCAATGCATTCCGTATCTTTCCATTAGGAACTTGTCACATTGCGGTTCTATACTCTCAAGTAGAGTATCAAGAGCGGAAAGACTGGTTGTGTCACAATCACCCGCATCTACAATCCTCTGTATGCTGCTTTCCCAAACTCCAGCAATAAACCTGTCATCCAACGTTTCCCGTTTTAATTTGATATCCCGCCCGATGATAGGCGAGACGCGATGATGGCCCACGCCGCGTTCAAGAATTGGGTCACGCCTTGCTCCACCGGGCTTATACTCCTCCGCAAAGACGAAAACCCACGGGTCGCTGTTACGTAATTCACCTTTAAAAGGCCCCACCAACTTTGTATCAAACCCCTTAAGCCGATAATGCCCCATGGCATCAGAGACCGACTCCACTACGTGGATAGCATCACCGTAGGAGTGCTCGAAACCCTGCGACTCCAATTGCCAGATACCGACTACCACGGCCCCCTCAATCGGCTTGCTCGTTTCGGTATCGACGATACGGCCTGTTACATCAGCGGATGAGTACATCACCGCGCAGCCGCCAAGTTGAGTTGCAAACAATATAATGAGTACCTTTAGTCGTTGCTGAATGCTGACTATCTTGTTATGCATAGCTTTTTGCTGCCTCATGGTCGATAGCTGAGTGTTTTATGTCAGTCAGCAGATGAATGACATGACCGAGGGCATAGATATGTGCCCCCATCTGTCTCTTGCGCGTGGTGGTGTCGGTAGCGGTGCGTGCCTTGTAGAGGTAGTCGTAGCTGTCTCGAAGTGAATGGATTTGACGGCTGTAGGTAACGCTATCACCTGTTACGGCATCGGTAAGCTGATAGCTGGGGGCCTCGACGTTATCCTCCAGGGCCCAGTCGGGGGTCTTTATCGCCTCCATAAACCATGCGGTAGCTCCGGCTGCACCGTCGTCGTACTGGTAGAAATATTCCTTACGTGTTTCGATACTCTGCGCAAGGCTTTGGTCATGCACCGGGTCGAAGAAGTGGTTGGTGGCGCGGACGGTGGGTAGATCCTCGTCGTCGGCTCCCTGGGTAAAGATCTCCGTACCTGCCATTACCTCATCTTTGACTGTCCAGGTCGCAAACCCATTATCCTTTTTGGTAATAAAGTCGGGAATAAGACTCAACGCCTCCAGGTTGTTGAAGAG
>JBFFJV010000229.1:0-4644 GCA_041555695.1 Thiohalomonadaceae bacterium
CCAGCAGCCCAAAGAGCACGGCCCATACTATCTGCAATATCAGGATTCGACTGGCCAGAGAGGTCGGGACTCGTGCGAAAACCTGCCCCACTCTTTTCGATAGCAGCAGCCACAGGTTGTCCCCTATGGCCTTCACCTTGAAGCTGTACGAGTAAAAGCCTCCTGCCAATATGTTTAGCCATTCCTTTAGCATCACTATATAACCTGCTAGTTTTCCACGTGTTTCATATTATAGCGTTTAACCGCGACACGGTTAATCTGGATAATTCCATCCTCCAGTAGCACAAGGTCGGGACCTGGAACCCCTTTTCCCTGATAGGCATCCTGCAGGCGCTCTATGACCTTCGCGGCAATCTCGTCGCTCCGGGCAGTCACACTCAGCAATCCTCCCAGCCGCAGGATGGCATCACTGAATACCACTACCTGTTTTGCGTTACGCACACTGAATGACATTAACTCCTTGATGGTACGACCACTCAACACACGATTATCTGGCAACAGCCACAGCCCCTGTATTGAAGGGGCCATTTGCTTGTACTCAAAAAGCAGCTCCTTATCAGTGTTGACCACCTTGTGTTGCAACTGGATGCCGTGTTTTGCAGCCTCGTTCGTAGCGGCCGCAATCATCTCATCAAGACCCGGACCGGTGATAACACCAACACTCTTTAGTGCTGGTGACATTTTACTCCAGGTGGAAAACATCGCTACGGTACCCGGGAGTGCTCCTACCCCCTTGGCGCGTGGCCCCACCAGGTTGTGTCCCTGATAATTGAAGACCTGACAGAAGATCAGCTCATCCTCCCCCCCAGCCAGCAGCCTGGCTTCTTTGGCAGCAGCCAGGCCAATGGCGACAAACTGCTGATATTCCGGTTTCTTAAGTAGTGCCGAGAGCTGCTTACGCCCCTTCGCCTCAGCACTCAGGTAGACCACGGTAGCGCGCTTCGACAGGCGCTTTTCCAGCTCAGCAGCCACCTGTTGATAAGCGGGAATGGCCTCGCTCACCAGAACCACTACCGGGGGAGGGGGCGGTGGGGTTGGAGGGGATTTTTTCAACTTTTTCGGCTGCGGCCTGGGTGGCTCCGGCTTCACTACCGGCGAAGGTGTAACAGGTTCGGGGGCAGGCTTTACCTCACGAGTGGTGCAGCCGCTAAGCAGAGATAAAACCAGTAGAGTGGATACAAGCCCGCGTATATACATAAGGTTTATAACAAATTCGTGTGATAACTCTTTGAGTTTAGTCAATATTCACACCAATTAACCCATCCATATTGATGGGTTACATTGCCACCTCGCTACTCCCTGCGGCACGTGCCAGCTCGACCTTCTTTGCCGCCGCCTCCATCAACTGTTCTGCCTGCTCAAACAGGTTACCCTTGCGGCTACAGCCAATTGCCATCGTGCCATTTACGCTAACAAAACCCTTGGCGGTCTTAATGGGACGCAAATTGATCGTCTGCATAATGCGCTTATATGTCTTAACCTTTACCTGCTCCTCACTCTGGTAATACATACCAACGACAAACTCGGCATCAGAGAGGCGTGCCACCACGTCATTCGGGCGTACTGCACGGCTTAGCCTGGTGGCGATACTCCTGAGGATCTCCTGGTAGGTCTCCTCACCGTACTCCTCCCGTAGTGCCTCACTGCTATCGAGGCTGAAAAAGCCGCAGCAGGCGGCACCTCCGCGTGACTCCACCATATTGAGCAACTCCTCAAAGCGACGTTCGGCATCGAGGCGGTTACCCAGTCCGGTTACCTGATCGATGGTAACGCGTTTCTCGTATCCGGCACGCATCGTCACCATTGCATCAAGCAGACCATTCTGCAGATTGGCGATGCGTCCGGCGGCGTAGATACGTGCAGCCAGCTCCTGCTTGTTCGGGGGTTTTACCAGGTAGTCATCGACACCACGATCAAAGGCCTCAATCACTGAGGCAATATCGTCACGTGCTGTCAGTAGCAGGATACATGTGTAGCGGTTTTTCTCCTCATCGATCTGGCGCACGCGATCGGTCAGCTGCAGGCCGTCCATCTCCGGCATCACCCAGTCTGCCAGCAGTACGTCGGCTGGACGCTCTTCCAGCAGCCCCAGCGCCTCCTGCGCACTCACGGCTACACGCACATCCCTGTAGCCTTCATCCTGTAAGCTCTTGCGAATAAACTCACAATTGAACTTCATATCATCCACTACAATGAGGGACAGCTCTTCACGGTTCTTGATTGAGGTCGTCATGCCGTTTTCTTATTGTCTTTTTCTGATTTATTCACTTATTCCCTGTGCTCAAACTATCAAAAATTCCCTATAAACAACAGAGTTATATAGACGAGAGGTATCAATAGGGGCGCAGTCGGATGTGCCAGCGGTAGAGTAGCGGTGAAAAGCTCATCTCCAGCAGCATAAAGAGCACTACACCAAACACGACCTGCCCGTAATCCAGTGCAAATGTGTCGTGTAATAGCCATAGCGGTAATAATGCCTCGGGGATCTGATCCAGCCCGGGAGCTCTACCCTGCGGGGCTATCGCCAGGCGACGTTTAGCGAAGCTGGCCAGCATATCACCAAGCATACTCAGCAAGCCGAAGAGGAGCCCCAGGTACCCGCTAATTCCAAGCAGGATTGAACAAAGTGCTGTTGCAAAAACCGCGACAATCAGGCCGCGCCAGCTCTTTCTAGGCCCGAGTAGTGGACGGCCATCGAAAAATCGCCCCCCCCTATCCAGCGGGGCATCGAAACGCCTGCCAAGCAGAGCATGAGCAAGGATCGGGGCACCGTTTGCTACCAGCAACAACAACAGCGGCTGCCACAACGCCATCACATTGACCCACAACGACTCCATGCTATTTCTCTATCCTGTTGAGATGCTTCAACTATCGGACACAACAGAACAAGTGACAAGCTGGCAGGGACTACGGAAGACGAAGGAAAAGTGCGGAAGCAGACACGGCCCCCCTTCTTAAGGGGGGCCGTAAGTGACCTGAATATATTATTGGTGGTACTTTGCGCTCAGCTCATGCACCGCTTCGACGAAGGCACCGGCATGCTCCGGGTCGACGTGCTGATGGATACCGTGACCAAGGTTAAAAACGTGGCCGGAGCCGCTACCGTAGCTCTCCATAATGGCTGCCACCTCCTGGCGGATACGCTCCGGTGAGGCGTACAGGACCGAAGGATCCATATTGCCCTGCAGTGCCACCTTATCACCGACACGGCGACGTGCTTCACCGATGTCGGTGGTCCAGTCTAGGCCAAGGCCATCGCAGCCAGTAGCGGCCATATCCTCCAGCCACTGGCCACCGCCCTTGGTGAAGAGTATCACCGGCACCTTGCGGCCATCGGCCTCGCGGGTCAGCCCGGCTACGATCTGCTGCATGTAACGCAGCGAGAACTCCCTGTAGTCACGCGGGGTGAGTGAGCCGCCCCAGGTGTCGAAGATCATCAATGCCTGGGCACCGGCGGCAACCTGGGCGTTAAGGTAGCTGATCACCGACTGGGCGGTGGTATCGAGCAGCTTGTGCATCAGGTCGGGGCGGTCGAACATCATCCCCTTCACCTTGGCGAAATCCTTGGAGGTGCCGCCCTCAACCATGTAGGTGGCGAGCGTCCAGGGGGAGCCGGAGAAGCCGATCAACGGCACCCGGCCATCCAGCTCGCGGCGGATGGTACGCACCGCATCCATCACGTACTTCAGGCTGTCCTCGGGATCAGGCACGGGCAGGGCGTTCACATCTGCCTCGGTACGCACCGGCTTGTCGAAGATCGGCCCCTCGCCCTCGGCGAAGCGCAGTTGCAAACCCATCGCATCGGGGATGGTAAGAATGTCAGAAAACAGAATGGCTGCGTCGAGCGGGTAGCGCTCCAGCGGCTGGATCGTCACCTCGCAGGCCAGCTCCGGGTTCATGCAGAGATTCATGAAGCTGCCGGCCTTGGCGCGGGTCGCCTTGTACTCGGGCAGGTAACGGCCCGCCTGGCGCATCATCCACACCGGGGTGTAGTCCACAGGCTCTTTGAGGAGGGCTCTAAGGAAACGATCGTTTTTCAATTCAGACATTCGACTCTCTCGCAAAAGCGCAAAGCCGCAAAAGAGCGGCAACCGGTTTCACCCAGTCTGGCGTCCGTGCGCCTTTGCGCGAATTATTATTTTTAAACGTTCAGGTAATCGAGGATACCGTCAGCAGCCTGACGCCCTTCCCAGATGGCGGTCACCACCAGGTCAGAGCCGCGTACCATGTCTCCACCAGCGAAGACCTTCTCGTTGCTGGTCTGGTACTTAAACTGGCCATTTTCCGGAGCGACCACACGACCACGGTCGTCGACGTTGATACCAAAGTCGGCGAACCACGGGGCTGGGCTGGGACTGAAGCCGTAGGCGACGATGATCACATCGGCCGGGATCACCTCTTCGGAACCTGCAACCGGCTCGGGACGGCGACGACCGCGCTCATCGGGCTCACCCAGCGCGGTGGTCACCACCTTGATACCGGTGACCTTGCCGTTCTCGCCGACCACTTCGATAGGCTGACGATTAAAGGCGAACTGCACGCCCTCTTCCTTGGCGTTCTGCACCTCTTTTTTCGAGCCGGGCATGTTGGCCTCGTCACGACGGTAGGCACAGGTCACCTTGTTGGCATGCTGACGGATAGAGG
>JBFFJV010000230.1:0-4631 GCA_041555695.1 Thiohalomonadaceae bacterium
AACAACAAGGGAGGCGCTGTGCAATACAGCTACTTTATCGGAATACTTGATAACCTTAATTTTGATGCCGTAATGAGTTGGGTATACCTGGCAATTGTGCTCAGTGTCATTACTGCCCTGATTTCAGGACTCATCGAATACAAACTTAGTGACTCAAGTAAGCGTCTTAGTCTGACGGCCGGCCTGGCCATCGCGTTCCTGCTCGTCTTTGGCTTAAGTGGATTTGTAGTATTCCTTCTTGAATACCTAATCGTTAAGTCGATCATTGCGGATTATTCCCCAACCTAAAACAATAGAGAGATAATAATGAAAAACCTCGAAAGCTATATCACCCTGCAGGAAAATGAAAAAGTTCTTAAATCCATTGAGGGTGACGCTTATAACATGTCAGCCAATCCAATCATGCGCCTGCTGGGTTCGATTATCCGGTTTATCAGTGTGATTACAGGGAACCGCCGCAAACTGCATGTATTGCTCACTAACAAGCGCGTGATCTTTATTGATTTTAGAAAAATGCTATGGATTATTGATAAAGGTGTTGAAGTCAACAGTGTAACGCCCCGTTCAATACACAGCATCGGCTACAGCATGCTCAGAAGCTGGATACTATTCAAAACCAACTATTTCCAGCTTAAGAGCAGTGCCGAAAACATTCTTCTTAAATTTAAGGGGAACAAGGATGAAGTGATGATGGCCGTCAACGAAGCCAGCAACATTCTCGAAACCATGAAGGCTAAGGCGTAAGCCTCACTGCATAAGGTCTGCGTGATGGGGGGGCACTCTTAACCGGGTAGCCCCCCTTATCAGTTTATACCACCAGCTTCTTCGCTACGGCGCGTAGCGCCGCATAAAGTTCATCCAGCACCGTCTTCTCCTCCAGGCTCAGACAGTCCATCTCAGAGAGTTTGTGCGTCAACTGACGCAGCGCATCATGACCATCGGTTAGCTCACCCGCCGGGTAACGATCGGCCCAATTGTAGGCGTTTTCAGTAGTGCGTAGCAGTTGACGCTGTTGCTCTGTCAGCACAATATCGCACGCCTCTACCAGCACAATAATTTTATGTCCCGGAGGCTGTTCCAGAAAATAGAGCGGGTCTCTGCGGATCAAAATACCAATAGCCAGATACTGAATCGCCAGTGAGATGAGATAACGGTAGAGTAAATTGAGTTCCACACCCAGCTCCTCCGTCGCCTGGCGTAACACGTGGTCATGCTGCGGGCTGTACATCAGCTTGACCCGATCGACCGCACGAATGTCAGCGTTCCAGCTCAACTCGGCAGTCTCCTTCAGCATCTCCGCCTCCTCCAGCCAGAACTCAATGCTGGATGGGGATAATCTTCCTGTCTGCTCTAGCGGGATCTCGGTCATGCCATCTCCTGATGTTGACTACCGTCTGGCCTGTTGACTCAGTCCGTGCTCCATTCAGTTCCGTGCAGCTCCTGCAGTATCTGCTCAGACTGCCGGTTGTTATAGTCCTGCACTATCACCTGTGCACGAAACAGCGCCCATAACTCCAGTATCGACATCAGCACAATCAGGCCGACACCGAAAGGCCACAGCCCCACCACAATAAGAGCCACACCGAGAACAAACACCCCCAGGTCAAACAATCCGGCCAGCCACTTACCGAGATAGAAATGGTGTAGCCCGGTAATAAAGAAATAGTTCAGGCTGGCGTAGGTATCAGGGTCTTTGAGCCGCTTATTGAAGGCCTTGAAATAGGCCTTGCGCTGCTCCTCGCTAAGGGCACGAACCTTTTCACGTAGCGCCTCCTCCTGTTCGTCGACCCGCTCCTGTTGCAGCATCTAGCGCCCCAGCGTAATGATCACTGACTCACGACTCCAGAACAGCCAGAAGCGCCGCTTCTCGATGACCTGAAACACCAGCTGCCAGCCATCCGCCGCCTCGCTGTTCAGCGTGGTCTCCAACTTTTTCAGGGGCATACCACTGGCACCGAGAAACAGCGTGCCCAGGGCCCCTTCGGCTACCTGCATGACCTTGTACTCTTTAAACGACATCTTGCGCTCCTTTGTAGTTATTCTAATCCCACATCACTTCGCAGTTTTCTGCCAGCGATGCCTCCAGCATCTTGATCAATGGATAGGCACGACGAGACAGACTCACCGTCGGCTCACCATCCCCGGCGGATGCTCTCTCTTCAGGCTCATCACCCAGTGCCGCCTGCAAACGCGCCAACGCCTGTGGAATATCCTCAGGCAGGATAGCACTGGGTATGGTTCCACTGTGCCCCATTTTTTTCAGCAGGCTGACCGCCACCTCCCCAAACATGGTGAAATCGCCCGCAGCGCGGCTATGAAAATTTACAAACACTCCGCTGATACTCCCCTCATATTCCGCCAATCTCGCTCAACACGTCATTTGAGAATTCTAGTCAATCGCGTTAGCCCTGGCGACAGATCCCCTTTCTTCCCCGGGCCTGGCACCCAGGAAACAGCCGGGGGGACTCCGCTATGAAACGCCAAATAATGCCTTGATACCTGTGGGGTGCCTCTTCATAATTGGACGTTCGCCACGGATATCAATAACAATATAGAGACCCCGTTACCTGCTTCAGGCCCCTTAGGCCCCAGCCTGGATACGCCGAGTACGACGCATCGAGATGAACGTTACCGTAAGTGAATTAATCGTAAAATACCTGCAACGGCTGGGGATAGACACTATCTTCGGTATGCCGGGGGCACATATCCTGCCGGTCTACGACCGCCTCTACGATTCCGGGATCCAGAGTGTACTGGTCAAACATGAGCAGGGCGCGGCCTTCATGGCTGGCGGCTATGCCCGGGCCTCGGGACGCGTCTCAGCCTGTATCACCACCGCCGGGCCGGGGGCCACCAACCTGGTAACCGGCATCGCCAACGCCTATGCAGACAAGCTACCGGTGCTGGTAATCACCGGCGAGACCTCCACCCACATCTTCGGCAAGGGCGGGCTGCAGGAGAGCAGTGGTGAGGGCGGCAGTATCGACCAGCTCGCTTTATTCAAGGGCATCACCCGCTACAACCGCATTATCGAGCGTACCGACTACCTGGCGCAGGCGCTGAATCGCGCCTCCAAGATCCTGCTCTCCCCCAATCCCGGTCCGGTATTGCTCAGCTTTCCCTTCAACGTACAGAGTGAACTGGTAGACGATGCCATTCTCGATGAGATTGTCACCGCCAAACGCCCGCGTCGCCTCAATGGCGCCTCCCACTCCACCGCCGCCATCGCCGAGGCCCTGCTAGCGGCGAAACACCCGATTATCGTCGCCGGTCATGGCTGTATCCGCTCGCAGGCGCAGACGCTGGTGTCGCAGCTCAGCGAGTCGCTGGGCATCCCGGTCTCCAGCAGCCTCAAGGCCAAGGGGGTGATCGACGAGCAGTCACCGCTGTCACTCGGCAGTCTTGGCGTCACCTCCAGCGGACATGCCTATAAATATCTGGTGGATCACGCCGACCTGATCCTGTTTCTTGGTGCCAGCTTTAACGAGCGCACCAGTTATCTGTGGGAGAAGACGCTGCTGGGTGAGCGCACGCTGATACAGATCGATAACGATGCGGAGCAGCTGGATAAGGTGTTCGAGGCCGACATCGCGGTACAGGGCGAAATTAACGAGGTACTGCACGACCTGCTGCGTCGCCTCGAGGGCGAGCAGCGTGATAGCAGTGATACTAGGCAGCTAATCGCCTCGCTCAAGGATTCTGGCAACAGCGACTATGCAATCTTCCAGTCGGGTTTCTCGCTGGTGAAGAAGTTTTTCTCCGAACTGGAAAACCATTTTCCTAAAGATGCAGTGGTATTTGACGACAACATCATCTTCGCACAGAACTTCTTTCAGGTAGCCAGCGGCAACCGCTACCACCCCAACTCCGGCGTCTCCTCACTGGGACACGCCATTCCGGCAGCCATCGGCGCGCGCTTTGCGGAAAACAAACCGACTTTCGCCATCCTCGGCGATGGTGGTTTTCAGATGTGCTGCATGGAGATCATGACAGCAGTAAACTATCAGCTACCGCTCAATATTCTGATCTTCAATAACAGCACCATGGGGCTGATTCGCAAGAACCAGCATCAGCACTACAACGAGCGTTACATTAACTGCGACTTTATCAATCCCGATTTCGAGGCACTCGCCAACTCCTTTGGCATCCATTATCGAAAGCTGGATACCGAGGGCGATGTGGAGCAGATGTTTGCACAGGATGACCTGCGCGGTGCAATCAACCTCATTGAGATGGTGATCGACAAGGACAAATTCCCCAACTACTCCTCAAGACGATGATTAGCCACACCGCCCTACTCAGGAGCGACGTTGTCGCGAATATCGAATCCACCGCCACCGTTCGCGATGAACACATCGCTCCTACAGCTTTATTGGCTGTTGCGGGGGGGAACCACCGCTTACGTAGGAGCGACGCCCACGTCGCGAAGGTCGAATCCGCCGCCACTGTTCGCGATGAACACATCGCTCCTACGGCTTTATTGGCTGTTGCGGGGGGGAACCACCGCTTACGTAGGAGCGACGTCCACGTCGCGAAGGTCGAATCCGCCGCCACTGTTCGCGATGAACACATCGCTCCTACGGCTTTATTGGCTGTTGCGGGGGGGAACCACCGCTTACGTAGGAGCGACG
>JBFFJV010000231.1:0-4615 GCA_041555695.1 Thiohalomonadaceae bacterium
ACATTAAACGCCTGATGGACTTAGGTTGCTATCGCGGTATTCGTCACCGCCGTGGTCTACCTTTGCGTGGTCAGCGTACTAAAACTAATGCGCGTACCCGTAAGGGCCCGCGTCGTCCAATCAAGCGATAAACGCTTAGTATTCTAAGCGCTTGATTTATAGCTGTTATTAGGAAACAGGTTATGGCAAAAGCGAGCACTCGCACCCGTAAGAAGGTGAAAAAGAATGTAGTTGACGGTGTTGCACACGTCCACGCATCCTTTAACAACACCATCATCACGATTACAGACCGTCAGGGCAACGCCCTCTGCTGGGCAACTGCCGGCGGTTCTGGCTTCCGTGGCTCTCGTAAAAGTACTCCGTTCGCTGCCCAAGTGGCTGCTGAGCGTGCCGGTGCTGTTGCGCAAGAGTATGGTATGAAAAATGTGGAAGTTTGCGTCAAGGGTCCTGGTCCGGGTCGTGAGTCTGCTGTTCGTGCCCTCAACAACCTGGGCTTCAAGATCACCAATATTACCGACGTGACACCGATTCCGCATAACGGCTGTCGTCCTCCTAAGAAACGTCGTGTGTAAGGAATAGGGCTGAGAAAATGGCAAGGTATATCGGATCAAAGTGTCGTCTCTGCCGTCGTGAGGGTCAGAAATTGTTCCTCAAAGGCGAAAAGTGCTTCACCAGCAAGTGTGCTATCGAAAACCGTCCTTTCCCTCCGGGGCAGCACGGTCAGCGTCGTACCCGTCTCTCTGATTACGCAGGTCAGCTGCGTGAGAAGCAGAAGGTTCGTCGTATTTACGGTGTTCTAGAGGGTCAGTTCCGTAGCTACTATAAGGAAGCGGATCGTCGTAAGGGCTCTACAGGTGAGAACCTGCTGCAGCTTCTTGAGTCGCGTCTTGATAACGTAGTATTCCGTATGGGATTCGGCGTTTCACGTACCGAAGCACGCCAGCTGGTACGCCACAACGGCATTACTGTAAATGGTCAGAAGGTAAACATTCCTTCATATCAGGTTAAGGCAGGGGATGTTGTTGCTGTAGCCGACAAGGCCAAAGAGCAGCTCCGCATTAAGGCTGCGGTTGACTTTTCGCAGCAGCACGGCGTTGCCGAGTGGCTGGATGTGGATGCCAAGAAATTCCAGGGCACCTTCAAGGCAACTCCAGAGCGCAGTGAGCTGTCTAGCGACATCAACGAACAGCTCATCGTCGAACTGTACTCCAAGTAATAGATAGTGCCACACCACCTGGTGTGGCGCAGAATGTCGGGCCCTGGCTCGATAGTGTAGAGAGGATTATTCATGCAAGGCACAGGTTTGGAACTGCTTAAACCTCGTATGGTAGGTGTTCAGAAAATCAGCGACACCTGCGCCAAGGTGACTCTTGAGCCACTGGAGCGTGGCTTTGGTCATACTCTTGGTAACGCGCTGCGTCGCATTCTGCTCTCATCTATGGTCGGAAGTGCGATCACTGAAGCGAGCATTGATGGCGTACTGCACGAGTACACTGCTATGGAAGGGGTTCAGGAAGATATTATCGATATCCTGCTCAACCTCAAGGGTGTATCTATTCGCATGAATGAGCGCTCCTCTGCTACGCTGCAGTTGAGCAAGAAAGGACCTGGCCCGGTAACAGCTGGTGATATCACTCTTGATCATGATGTTGAAATCATGAACCCGGAGCATGTTATCGCTAATCTGACCAAGGCCGGCGAGCTGAATATGACCCTCAAAATTGAGTCAGGTCGTGGATACCAGCCCTCAAACACTCGCTTTAGCGCAGAGGAAGAGACCCGTCCGATCGGTAGTTTGCAAATTGATGCCTCTTTCAGCCCGGTTAGTCGTGTTGCCTACTCTGTAGAGCGTGCACGTGTTGAACAACGCACCGACCTCGATAAGCTGGTCATTGAGATCGATACTAACGGCACCATTGAGCCGGATGATGCTATCCGCAGGGCTGCTACTATTCTCCAGGATCAACTTTCTACTTTCGTTGACCTTCAGGGTAAAGAGCAGGCTGTCGAGGAGTCAGCAGAACCTGAGATCGATCCGATTCTGCTGCGTCCGGTTGATGACCTGGAGCTGACTGTTCGCTCTGCTAACTGTCTGAAAGCTGAAAATATCTACTATATCGGTGATCTGATTCAGCGCACCGAGGTTGAGCTGCTGAAAACCCCGAATCTGGGTAAGAAGTCGCTTACTGAAATTAAAGACGTACTGGCTTCACGTGGTCTTTCTCTGGGTATGCGCCTGGAAAACTGGCCGCCTGCCAGCCTGAAAAACGCAGATGAGGCTAAGGCAAGCGCCTAAGCTTCTCACTGCAAACAAGTATTAACGGTATTTAAGGAACACTCCAATGCGTCATCGTCAATCCGGTCGCCAACTGAACCGCAACAGCAGCAGCCGTAAGGCCATGTTTCGCAACATGGCATCCTCGCTGTTTCGTCATGAGCTGATTAAGACCACTCTGCCCAAGGCCAAAGAGCTGCGTCGTGTAGCTGAGCCACTTATCACTATGGCCAAGAAGGACAGTGTTGCCAATCGTCGCCTGGCCTTCGCCCGTATGCGCGACCGCGAGATGGTCACCAAGCTATTTAATGAGCTTGGTCCGCGTTATGAGGAACGCCAGGGTGGATATCTGCGTATCCTTAAGTGCGGTTTCCGTGCAGGTGATAATGCTCCAATGGCTTATGTTGAACTGGTAGACCGTCCAGTTGAGGCCGAAGAAGTTATTGAAGAGGCAGCTGAGGCCGCCACTGCAGAGTAAGCATTACTGCTTATTCGCTTAAGAAGCCGGGGTTTCCCCGGCTTTTTTCGTTTTGAGATCTGCCAATGATAGTTCTGTATACCGATTTTGGTCTGAGTGGTCCCTATCTGGGGCAGATGAAAGCAGTGCTTTATCAGCAGGCCCCGGCGATAGCGGTTGTTGATCTGTTTGCCAATGCGCCGGTGTACAATGTCCGTGTAAATAGCTATCTACTAGCAAGTTACGTGCAGCCCTTTCCTCAAGGGACAGTTTTCCTGGCAGTGGTTGATCCAGGTGTTGGCAGTGAAACGCGGTTACCAGTTGTAATGAAGTGCGATGGACGCTGGTATGTCGGACCGGGTAATGGCTTATTCGACATACTTGCTAAGCGTGCACAACAATGTGAGCTGTGGGAAATACAGTGGCAACCTGCGCAGATCTCAAACAGCTTTCATGGTCGAGATCTTTTCGCGCCGGTAGCAGCGATGCTGGCAACCGGTCAGCTACCTGAAATGAGCCCTTTGGCACTAGATCAACAACGTCTTTCGTCTCTGTCAGATGATCTTGCTGAGATTATCTATATCGACCATTTCGGTAACCTGATTACTGGTGTGCGTGCCGCCAGTGCAGGTGGGCAATGCAGCCTGCATTACAGAGGGAGTCGCATACCGAGGGTGAAGACCTTTAGTGATGTTCCGATGGGTACACCCCTCTGTTATGAGAACTCGAATGGCTTGCTGGAGATCGCGCTGAACCAGGGACGAGCCAACCGCTATTTTGAGGCGGCGATCGGTGATAGCTTCGAGCTGGCGTGCTAACAGCGTTAATCACGTTATAGTAGCGGACGCAGAAAGTGTCCGGTATGAGACTCATCACAGGCAGCTACCTTTTCAGGCGTGCCGGCAACCACTACAGTCCCACCCTTGTCCCCACCTTCAGGCCCCATGTCGATGATCCAGTCAGCGGTCTTAATGACATCGAGATTGTGTTCTATGATGACGATGGTATTTCCGTGCTCCCGTAGTCGATGTAGAACCTCAAGCAGTTGTTTGATGTCATGAAAGTGCAGACCGGTAGTCGGCTCATCGAGTATGTAGAGGGTGTTACCGGTATCTCGTTTTGAGAGCTCGCGTGCGAGTTTGACCCGCTGCGCCTCACCCCCTGAAAGCGTCGTCGCACTCTGTCCCAGTTTGATATAGGTCAGTCCGACATCAAGCAGGGTCTGTAACTTGCGCGCCAGCACCGGTATCGCATCAAAAAAGCCGCGCGCCTCCTCTACGGTCATCTCCAGCACCTGATAGATGTTCTTACCCTTGTATTTCACCTCCAGTGTTTCACGATTGTAGCGTTTGCCTTTGCAGACATCACAGGGGACGTAGACGTCGGGCAGGAAGTGCATCTCGACCTTAATCAGCCCATCACCCTGGCACGCCTCACAGCGCCCCCCCTTGACGTTAAAGCTGAAACGACCGGGATTGTAACCACGGGTTCGAGCCTCCTGGGTACCGGAGAAGAGTTCGCGTATGGGGGTGAACAGGCCGGTGTAGGTGGCGGGGTTGGAGCGCGGGGTGCGACCGATGGGTGCCTGGTTGACATCCACTATCTTGTCGATCAGCTCGGTGCCGAGAAGCTCGTCATACTCCAGCGCCCTGGAGCCGCTGCGCGAAGCGGAGTTGGTCAGCGCCGCCAGGAAGGTGTCGACCACCAGGGAGGACTTGCCCGAGCCCGATACCCCGGTGACGCAGGTAAAGGTGCCCAAAGGGATTCTGAGGTCAACGCCTTTGAGGTTGTTTCCGCGCGCGCCCGTAAGCTCAAGCCAGTTGCCGTTGGGTTCCCGGCGAACAGGGGGCACCGCTATCTCACTTCTGCCGGAGAGAAAGGCC
>JBFFJV010000232.1:0-4610 GCA_041555695.1 Thiohalomonadaceae bacterium
GGTAGCTCCGCTTGTGGCCGCGAGTAAGCGGTTTGCGGGTTATGTGGTGGCCTTTTTCTTTTCTCTTTTTCCGGCTTGTCGGATAGCAGGTAGAGGCCGAGCCCCGAACCTCCGAGCAGCAACAGGGCAAGCAGTGACCAGGGCAGCCAGCGGCTGCCACCACGGCCTGTCGTGGCGTGTGCTGATGTCTCTCTCCTGGCGTGGGGCGCGGCTGGCGTTTGCGGGGGCTGCGCTGCCTTCGGGCGGGGGGCGGTGATGGCGGTCGTGTTGCTCCTGGCGGGTGTTGCTGGCCGGCGGCCGGGGCGCGGTGGTGCCTTTGCTGGCGTGAGGGGTGGCGTGCGAGGAGGCGATGGACGAGGCGTTGTTCCGGCTATCGTCGGCTGAGCGGCTTTTGCTTTGCTGCGAGAGTGCTGTGAAATCGCCGTGGGAGTGGAGACTGTGGGCTCTCTGCTCGCCGTAGTGAGAGTGATCTTGTCGCTGGTGGCCGTCGTCGGGGCTGGCGCCTCTGTCTCTATACTGGCTGCGGCGGGCTTCTCAATAGCTGCTCTGGTCGTTGCCCCGCTCTGGCGCAGGCTCTCCAGGTGACGGCGGATCGGTTCGGCATCATGCATTGCCAGCAGGGCATCAAGGGTGCTGCAGAGTACGATCTCCTTTTGATAGAGAAAGCCGTTGTGAAACAGGCTGCGCGGCAGATAGTGGGGAAGCTGTGCCCACTGCCCCAGTTCACTGCGTACCAGCCCCACGACCTCATCCACCCACAGGGCGTGGCGCCGTACATCGTTTTCATGCAGCAGCAGACGACCAGTGCCCTTTCGCGGCGACTCAATGCCAAAACGTTGATGCAGGTCGACCACCGAGTAGATGTGCCCGGCGTGGCGGAAGATTCCGGGACGCCCCCTGTTACTCCCCGGCGGCTGGGTGAGCTGTGGTGGCGGCATGACGATGCTCTGCACACTGGCCGCCGGTACGGCACAGGGAATGCAGTCGATGCGAAAGATCAGCAGTGTATCGTCTTGGTGTGTCGGCATGAATGAGGGGGCTTCCCGGTGTTAATGCCATTATAACGGCACTACAGGGGGAGGGTTTGAAGTGCGTCCCAATTAATCGGCTTGCTGCTCGTAGAGTGCATCGGCCAGACGCACATACTCCTCCAGGCTGAGGGTCTCGGGACGACGAGCGGGATCAATGCCGAGCGACTCGATGACAGCGACATCGAGCACCTTCTTTAAGTTATTGCGCAGGGTCTTGCGTCGCTGCTGAAAAGATTGGGTGACCAGCTGTGCCAGCGTCTTCTCATCCTTCGCCGGGATCGGCGGGGTCTCGTAAGGGGTGAGGCGGACGATTGCCGAGTGCACCTTGGGCGGGGGGGTAAAGGCCTCGGGTGGTACGGTAAACAGTTTCTCCACCTGGCAGTGGTACTGCACCATAATGCTCAGACGCCCGTAGTCACCCCCGCCGGGACCGGCGGCGAGGCGATTCACCACCTCCTGTTGCAGCATAAAATGCATGTCCTGAATGCAGTGTGACTGCTCAATCAGGTGGAAGATCAGCGGCGTGGAGATGTTATAGGGGAGGTTTCCGACCACCCGCAGTGGCTGCCCGTCAGTGACCAGCGAGCAGAAATCGAACTTCAGTGCGTCGGCACTGTGCAGGGTCAGGCCGCCCTGTACCGCAAACTGGGCCCGCAGCCCGGGGAGCAGGTCGCGATCCAGCTCAATAGCATCCATCGCCTTGCAGCCATCGAGCAGTGGCTCGGTCATCGCCCCCATGCCGGGGCCGATCTCAACCAGGTGCTGCCCCTCCCGGGGACGGATCGCCGCGACGATGCCGTTGATCACCCCCTGGTCATGGAGAAAGTTCTGACCGAACCGTTTCTTGGCCTTGTGCTGCGTCAATGGCTTATCCTGTGATGGGTGTAATATTTCAATGAGTTATACCGTGGGAGCGCAAATATATCCATGCCAACCACCGCTTTAAAATTATATATTTTTTTTTTGATGGGTAGCGAGTCGCTATAGTAGATAGGTGAGCGAGTGATCGAATGGGTGCGCCAGCGCATCATAATGATTTTGGATAGACGTCATAAGGTGAGACACCGTTAATGCACGAGATGTCCCTATGTGAGCGGGTGATGCAGGTGGTTGAGGAGCACGCTCAGCGCCAGGGTTTCAGCAGCGTAAAGACCGTGTGGCTCGAGATTGGCGAGCTGGCAGGGGTCGAGATCGCATCAATGCGCCTCTGTTTTGAGGTGATTACCCGCGGCACTCTGGCGGATAGTGCGCGGCTGGAGATTGTCGAGCTGCCGGGCGAGGCGTGGTGTGAGTCGTGTGCCAGGTCGGTGCGGGTGCAGCGGCGTTTTGATGCCTGCCCCGACTGCGGTGGTTATCCGCTACAGGTGACGGGCGGTGATGAGATGAGAATTAAAGAACTGGAGGTGGTCTGATGTGTACCGTTTGCGGCTGTGGTGAGGGGGAGCGCCGAATTGAGGGGCATGATGAGTCACATCAGCACAGGCACCCGCATGCTCACTCTCACGATCATGGATACGTGCACCATCATCATCACCATGAGGGTGAGAGCCACGACTACGGTCAGGGGCCGGCCCATGCCCACGCCCCGGGAATGAGCCAGTCGCGCATGGTGCAGATAGAGGAGGATATCCTCGGCAGGAATAATGAGTATGCCGCTGCCAACCGTCGCTGGTTTTCCGAGCGCGGGATCCTGGCGCTAAATCTGGTCTCCAGCCCCGGCTCCGGTAAGACGACACTGCTGACCCGTACCATCGATGAGCTTAAGGGGGAGCTCAAACTCTCGGTGATCGAGGGCGATCAACAGACTGCCAACGATGCCGAACGTATTCGCCAGAGCGGGGTGAAGGCCCTGCAGATCAATACCGGCAAGGGATGTCATCTGGATGGCCACATGGTTGGCCATGCCCTGGAGACGTTAAAGCCGCAACAGGGGAGTGTGCTGTTCATCGAGAATGTCGGCAACCTGGTCTGCCCGGCGGCCTTCGACCTGGGGGAGGCGCACAAGGTGGTGATTCTCTCGGTGACCGAGGGCGAGGATAAGCCACTCAAGTATCCCGACATGTTCGCCGCGGCCGACCTGATGCTGCTTAACAAGACCGACCTTTTACCCTATTTACAGTTTGATACGGAGCAGTGCATTGAATATGCCCGCCGGGTAAATCCCGGCATTAAGGTGCTGCAACTCTCGGCGACCAGTGGCGAGGGAATGGATAGCTGGTATCAGTGGTTAAAGACGGCGCAGCAGCTTGCGATGATAGGCCGCTAGCGGATGTGCCTGGCAATTCCCGCAAGAGTCGTCTCTGTTGATAGTGATGCCGATATGGCAGTTGTCGCTCTGGGCGAGGTAAAAAAAACCATCTCACTGGCGCTGGTGGACGATGTGGTGGTGGATGATTACGTGTTGATTCATGTGGGCTATGCCATCAACAAGGTGGATACGGTTGAGGCGGAACGCACGCTACAGCTCTTCGCCGAGGCCGGGATGTTAGAAGAGACGCCACGATGAAATATGTGGAGGAGTTTCGTGACCACCAGCTGGCGCAGCAGCTGGCCGGCGCTATCCGAGGGGCGGTAGAACCCGGACGTGACTACCACCTGATGGAGTTCTGTGGCGGACATACCCACGCCATCTTCCGTTACGGGGTGCAGGGGTTGATGCCCGATAATGTGCGTTTCGTGCACGGCCCCGGTTGTCCGGTCTGTGTGCTGCCAATCGGTCGTATCGACTCGGCGATACAGCTGGTGACCGACCACGCCCCCATCCTCTGCAGCTACGGTGACCTGATGCGAGTGCCCGCCAGCGGACGGAAAAGCCTGCTCACGGCAAAGGCCGGGGGGGCGGATATTCGCATGGTCTACTCAACTCAGGATGCACTGCGCATCGCGCGGGAGAATCCGCAACGTGAGGTGGTCTTTTTCGCTATCGGTTTTGAGACCACCACGCCGCCCACCGCGGTAGCGATCAAGCAGGCGCAGGCCGAGGGGCTGAGCAATTTCAGCGTCTACTGCAATCACGTTATTACCCCGGCGGCGATGCGCCGCATACTCGAAGCCTCGGAGGTCGCCATTGACGGCTTCTTTGGCCCCTCCCATGTTAGCGCCATTATCGGCAGCCAGCCCTATGCGTGTTTTGTTGAAGAGTTTCAGAAACCGGTGGTGATTGCCGGGTTCGAACCACTCGATGTGATGCAGTCGAGCTTAATGTTGATACGCCAGATTAATGAGGGACGGCACGAGGTAGAGAATGAATATCGCCGTGTGGTATCAGCAGAGGGAAATAGTAAGGCGCAGTCACTGGTGGCCGAGGTGATGGAACTGCGCAGCAGCTTTGAGTGGCGTGGTCTGGGTGTGGTACCGAACAGTGCGTTGCAGATTAAAGCGGAGTTCTCCCGGTTTGACGCCGAGAAACGTTTTGCCATGTCAGAGGTTAAGTCGACCGAGGTCAAGGGGTGTGACTGCCCGAGCATTTTGCGCGGGGTGAAACTCCCCTCCGACTGCAAACTGTTTGGTACTGTGTGTCGCCCGGAGAATCCGGTGGGCGCCTGTATGGTCTCCTCCGAGGGGGCGTGTGCCGCCTAC
>JBFFJV010000233.1:0-4587 GCA_041555695.1 Thiohalomonadaceae bacterium
ACCATCAGCGTTGAATTCGATATGAACGGCTGCATAGCCCTTCTTCTCGGTCAAGCGGATGGTCTTGACGATCTTGCGATCTTTCTTGGAGATAACCTGGAGAGACTGCTGTACCTCAGGCTCAGGGTGTTTGGTCTGGTCAGCCCAGAAGTAGTCAGACTTGGGATGGGTACGGATGAATACACCGGCACCATCGGTCTCAACTTCATAGCAGAGTTTCCAGGCCTGATCTTTATGACCTTTTGGATCGTTACCCCAGACGCTGACTTTACCAACACCAAGGTGAGTGGTGCCGCTAACCGGGCCACACTTGGGATCAATCCAGTTAGCACCAGGACCAGGATGAGGTTTCTTGTCGACATCAATCATCGCTTCAAGCTTGCGGGTCTTGGTGTCGATGACCACCATCTTGTCGGAGGCATTGGCTGCAATCTGGAAGTAGCGACCGGTGGGGTCGTAGAATCCATCATGTAGATACTTGGCTGAGTCGATTTTGGTGATCTGCAGGTTATCGAGATCACTGTAATCTACCTGCCACATCTGTCCCAACTCCTTCATGGAAACCAGCCAGCTGGGGGCCATGGGGGTGTCGTAAACAGCTGCAACACGTGACTCGTTAACATATTGACCATCGACGTTAACACCACGTGCAGAGACTACTTTCAGTGGTTCCATGGTCTTGGCATCAAGGATCACGAAATGAGGCGGCCAGTAACCACCACCGATAACGTATTTACCATCACCGGATACCGCTACATCACGCGCATCATAGGCAACCTGAACCTGGGCTACCTTCATCTTGTCAGGCATCGCCCAGAGGTCGACCTTGGTCATCATGCCGTCACGTCCCATGATGTACCAGAAGCGCCCTTTATTCTCAGCCTTCAAAGTGTCGTGATGCTCAACGGTCTTAAGTACGTGTACCGCATAACCGGTTGGGATATGGGCAACGACCTCTTTTTTGTCGCCATCAATGATTGCGATCTTGCCGACATCACGCTCGATGACCAGGAAGAAGTTCTTCCAGTTGCGGCCATGCATGGGCTTGGTAGGGTAGTCCTTCGGCTCGACATAAACCTTATGACGTTCCTTCATTAATGCGAGTGGCATTTCCGGTGGAACCGGTGGTTCCATCTGGATGTACTTCGCCAGCATATCAATCTCCGCTTTGGAGAAGATGTCGTCGAAGTTGTTCATACCACCTTCAGTTCCCAGCTGGATGATGCGGGACAGCCGCTTGGTGCCTTTTTTCAGGGTGTTTTTTGGCTCCAGGTTTTTACCGGTTGCCCCCTTACGTAAGACACCGTGACAACCGGCGCAGCGTTGGAAATAGAGGGACTTTGCATGCTCAAAGTCTTTCTCACTTAATGTTGGGGCTTTGGCTTTTTCGGCGGCCTGCACCTCTCCCGCGACCCCAAGCGCCAGTCCCACCGCCAGACTAATGGCGGGAATACTGGATATCAGCTTTTTCATTATCGCTTCTCCTTTGTTGATAGAACAAATTGTACTTATCAAGCTATACGGTAATTTAGCCTACCCGTATATTCCTTGATGCTAATCAAGGGTATTCAACAATGGCATAAGAGTGTTTTTTTTCGGTAGAGAAACCGGAACTGGCCGATAAACAGGCCCGTTCACCATTGGTGGTGTGGTGAGCGTATTTTAACCTGTTGTTTCTATTGAGAATGGATTGCCGGGGCGGCTGTGCTGGAGAGATGTATTCGCGGCTCAGGCCGTGAGTTGGGCATACAGCAGCGGAAGCTGCTTTGGAAGCTCGGCAGGGCGGCGAATGACCACATAACCACTATTGCCAAAGATATGGGGAAGATAGTCACGCCCCTGCTTGTCGATGGTTACACAGAAGGGGCGTAGACCCTGGCGGCGTGCCTCCTGTATTGCCATGCGGGTATCCTCGATACCGTAGCGCCCTTCATATTGATCCAGGTCGTTGGGTTTGCCATCAGTGAGAATTAGCAGCAGCTTCTGGCTCCCCCCCTGTTGTGCCAACAGTCTGGTTGACTGACGGATGGCTGTTCCCATGCGGGTATAGTAACCAGGCTTTATCTTCGCGATACGACCGCGTATTTTCGCGCCGAACTTTTCGTCAAACTCTTTTAGCTGGTGGAAGCGCACATGGTCTCGTCGACGTGAGGAAAATCCATAAAGGGCAAACCTGTCGCCGGTGGCATCAAGGGCATCGGCAAACAGATAGAGGGAGTCACGGATCACATCGATGATGCGGGCATCGTTATTGATGGCCGCATCGGTAGAGAGGGAGAGATCGGCCAACAGCAGGCAGCTCAGATCCCGGCCACCCTGGCGCAGTTCCCGATACAGTCTGCCATCCTCGGCCACCTGTCCCAATGCCCGTTGACTGACAAAGCGCTCATAGGCATCAAGGTCTATCTCACTCCCTTCTTCCTGACCTCGGTACCAGATACGTGCCGGGGCCAGCCCCTGAAACTGGTTACGCAGGCGGCGGGATGTCTTGCGCAGGTGCTCCGGTAATGAGACGGGCGGGGCGTCGCTCGCAAGCATGGGTTGCAGGCAGCAGTAATCCTCGCGCATGAGGCGCTTTTTGTAATCCCACTCGGGCAACTTTATCCCCTCACCGAGGTGGACATCGTCATCGGCGGCGGAGGGAAGGTCGAGGTCAAAACGAATGCGGCTGGCGCTGGTCTTGCCCTGTGTCACGCTGAGAAACTCCATGTCATCGGCGGCCTCCTTCGCCTTCTCCATGTCATCCTCATCCTCGGTGCCACGATCAAGCTTGATGTATTCCGCCTGACCAAAGATGCTCTCCATGCGCATCGTCAGCAGCCCCTGATTATCTTCTGGGGCCTCGGCTCGTTCGGCACGACGCTGGCGCTCCTCCTCGGGGTCGTGGCTTGAGCCGCCAGCCTGCGGGTCATCGGGATCATCGCGTCGGGCGGCAACCGGCTCAGCCATGTGTGGTGGTGAGGGGTGGAGCCAGAGGTGCACCGGTTGTGGCGGGCTGTCGAGCGCGAAGGCTTCATCAACAGTGCCGGGTTCTTTTAATGCCTGTTGAATCGCCCGCTCCAATCGTGCCTCGTCAGTGGGGAGGGTGGTGGGGTCGGGGCGCAGTAGCAACTGCGCCTGCAGCAACTGTGTATAGAGTGTGCGCAGGCCGGGATAGTTCTCTAGCAGTTCTCGAGTCAGCTGCTGGTTTTGTTGCAACCAGGGCAGGGCCTGCCGGATATTATCGGTTGACTGTTTGGCCGCCATGGCCGCCAGCCAGCGGTAGAGTGCACGGTTAAGTTCGCGCTCGGGAAAGAGATCAATCAGTGGTGGCAGGCGCAGCGTCTGCTCATCACGCCATGCCAGTTCTACGCTCTGGTTGCTGCCGGCAATACGTTGCAACCAGCTGCGTCGTGCGCCGTGAGCAGAAGCTTCGGCAGCCGTTACCCTGAGGGCACCATCACCACCGAGTGCTCGAAACAGTACACCGACGCGGTGTGACTCTTCGGCCAGGGAGACCGCGGCCTCAGGGTAGTGATCATCCGCAGCCCGGGTGATCATTTTATGCCAGAGTTGCCCTACCCACTCTTCCATCGTTAGCGTGCCTCTTTATTGGGTCGGTTGTTGTCTTTCCCCGTGTCGAAGCAGTTACTGGGGATATCGGGGTGGCGGCCAAAATCGCGTTCAGAGACATGGCGTGCGCACTCATCATCCAGCCAGCGCAGCAGGGGGGCAGCCGCGTGCGGTTGTTGCACCTGTTCACAGGCATCGAGGCAACGGCCGCACTGGGTACAGGTGAACATGCGTCGTTTGATGCTGCGTGGTTTGAGGCGCATCGGACACGCATTGTCACAGGCGGCATTGCAGTCGATACAGCTCTCGGTACGCCGGTTGTCGAAACCAACCACCATCGCCTTTCTGTTGGCCATCCAGGCGAGGCTCTGAAATAGGCCGACAGCGCAACCGAAGCGGCAGAACAGGTGGCGTGCCATAAGAAATTCGATGCAAAAGATCGCCGTGCCGACAGAGAGAAAAACAGTCTGGTTTCGGGTCAATTCACCGTTGAACAAATTGGCGTAGATCTCGTTTGGCGGCAGTAGATAGGTAAGTAGACTGAGTGCCCAGATAAAGGCAAAGCCCACCACAGCGAGAAGCGTTAATGGCCAGTAACGACGGTCCGCTGATACATCCTCAAGAGGATGTTTCTCCCATATTGTGGGTTTACCAATGGTGCGGATCATCAGACCGTTAATCGCCTCGACTACGGAGAAGTGGGGGCAGAGCCAGCCGCAGTAGAGTCGTCCCCAGCGCCAGGAAACTCCGATTAAAAGTCCGGCAGCGATGGCGATTGGCAGGAAACCGCGCAGGATGATGTTGAACCCTGCCTCTGCAGGGCCGATCTCACCGGCGAGAAAAGGGTCGAGTCCGAGGGTCCAGTTGTAACCGAAGAAGATAAAGTGCCCCAGGGTCAGGTCGAGACGGAAGATATCGAGTGGTGGTGCTACTACAAACAGTAGAAAAAAGGCAGCACGCAGCACAAAGCGGCGATCCTGTAACCGGCTGGGTGTTTGCGAAGTCACTGAGTATCACCACAGACAGGGCCAATCA
>JBFFJV010000234.1:0-4573 GCA_041555695.1 Thiohalomonadaceae bacterium
CGATGTCGACTGCTGGTCCGTGGTTTACGGTCATCCCCTACAGCCCGGTGAACTGGTTGAAGTCCTCGACCAGCGCCTCGAAGCCCTGAATTCATAAGGAGTATCACGATGTTTGGTATTAAAGCTGACTGGTCACTCGACGTCTTTGATCGCTACTTCACCCTCGGTGACTATTCCGGCGGTGAGGCTCGCTGGTGCCCCGGTTGTGGTGACTTCGCTGTTCTTAACACCGTGCACCGCGTACTGCGCGATGCCCAGCTGCCGCCGGAGAAGAGCGTAGCGGTATCCGGTATCGGCTGTTCCAGCCGCCTGCCCCACTACATGGGCACCTACGGCCTGCACGGCCTGCATGGCCGTGCCCTGCCGCTGGCCAACGGTGTGAAATCACACCGCCCTGACCTGGATGTATGGGTTGCCACCGGCGACGGTGACTGCTTTTCCATTGGTGCAGGTCCCTGGCTGCACTCCACCCGCATGAACATGGATATGGTGGTACTGGTGTTTGATAACGCCATCTATGGTCTGACCAAAAAGCAGACCTCGCCCACCAGCCCCACCGGGATGAAGACCAACACCCACCCCGGCGGTGCGCCGCTACCTGCTCTGAATCCGCTGACCGTAACCCTCGGGATCACTAACGTCTCCTTCGTCGCGCAGGTAGTCGACTGGAACCCACCGCTGCTGTTCGAAACAATCAAGGCGGCACACGCCCACCGTGGTACCAGCTTCGTGCGTATCCTGCAGCGTTGCCCGGTCTTCTCTAACGAGTTCTGTAAACCGTTGCAGGACAATCCTGACAAGTTCGTGCTGCTCGAGCATGAGAACGGCATCAAGCTTGATGATGCGGTAAAGCGTGTCTTCAGCGATGTTGAACAGCACGACCCGCGCGACTGGCTGGGTGCGATGAAGTTTGCCAAGGATGATGAGCGTCTGCCACTGGGCCTGCTCTATCAGGACCCCGACGCTGTGGTTTATGACGACATCACCACCCGTGATCTCGGCAAGAGTGACGAAGAGAAAATCATCGCCATCAACAAGGCGATGGATGCCTTCGCCATCTAACGTATGTCATATGTAACTCTGCAGGATAAATATTCTGCATTGTTACCTCGTTAAACTGACAAAGAAAAAGAGCATCATGACAGCCAGTTCAGCAAAAAATACGCAATCTGGGGCGACCATGCCGGTGATACCGCCAGCGGTTAAAGACGCCGACGCGACCAAGCAGATCATGCACACCCTGCGTCACTTCCACCTCGGTAATCCGAGTGTAAAAGAGGCGGTGCAACAGGTTGGCAGCGACTTTCTCCCCGCCCTGCTGGAACCCTATCGTGATGTCTCACGTCTGCGCTATGACTATCCGCTGTTTCTGTTTGACGCAACACAGAGTGAGGTCAATCCCACGCCGGAACAGCTGGCCAAACCGGTCGGTGAGGTTCTTCAGGAGTGCGTGGTTAGCTTTGCTCCCGGCGACGATTCAGCGCGCATCCTGAAAGACAACCTGCCGTGGATAGAGCGTGAGCTGCGCCAGAAACTGGTCGATGTGGAAGGTCCGGTTGGCGCCTCTGAGATGGTCAAGGCGGCAGCCGAGGCACTGGTTACTCACCTCAAGCTCGATGCGGAGAACAACGCCAAGCTAGCGGGCGACACTGCGAAGATGCTGGAGGCACTCCCCGCCAACGGTCACCTGCTTGCCTATGGACGCTATCCTGCAATTCATCTGCTGGTACACAGCATCCGCAGCCGGGTGATCCCGCGTCACGCTATCTTCCATGATGAGATCGCCGAGCATATCCATGAGCTGAAGACCCTGCTCGATGTGGACTGGAACAAGTCGGACGAATCGAAAAACCCGGAGAACCTGCAGGGTAGCATCGGTGGTGGCTCCAGCTTTATCGATACCAGTGCCCTCTCCAATATCATCGGCAAGAAGTCACAGGGCTCTATCTCTATGTCGGCCGAACGCCGTGCGCGTATCAAGGCGGCACTGGCGACCCTGGAGGAGTATCAGCACAACAACACCCTGGTTCGCTTCATCCACAACGGCCCGCTTGAGGGTGAGTGGCTGAGCAGCACCGAGGGCTTTGAGTCGATTAATGAGGCAGACCCCTGTGCCGCAGCAACCCGGCACTTCGACGAAGAGGCGGAGCGTCTGGCCAGGGTCTTCGCTGCGGCACGTATTGCCAAACTTGAGATCAACAGCATCTACGATGCGGCGATCCACGACCCTTTCTTTGCCAACTTCAACTGGGAAGCCTTCTCCCGAGAAGAGCTGCTGCTGGTTCCGGCCGTCATCGCCCTGGAGTCGGCCAACCATGTCGCCACCGACGGCATGAACTCCTTCTCACGCCTGCTCAGCTCCGGTCGTCCGGTACAAATCTTCGTGCGCGTTCAGGCCCACAACAACCCGGCTGCCACCGGTGATGAGGACCCGTTCCAGAACTACCGTACCGAGCTGGGCTATCTTGGCATTGCACACCGCCAGGCAGTGGTCTCCCAGGCCTCGGCGGCGCGCCACATCAACCTGCTGGAACGCTTCGGCTCGGCACTCGATGCCACCCGCACCAGCCTGCACCTGATCAACATCGGCCTGCGCCCCACCGGTCAGGACCTCGGTCTTAACGCCTGGCTGGTAGCCGGTGCCGCGCTGGAGGGTCGTGTTCACCCTGCCTTCAGCATCAATCCTGCTGCCGGCGACGCCTTTGCCGATCGCATGGACTTTAGCGGCAACCCGCAGCCGGAAAAGGACTGGCCGCTGCACCCCTTTAAGTACCTGGATGATACCGGTGTCACCGTGGAGCACGATCTCGCCTTCACCTTCGCCGACTATGCGCTGCTGATCCCGCGCCTGCACCACCACTTCGCGGTAGTTCCGAACGAGTGTGATACCGATGCGTTAGTGCCGGTCGCCGAGTTCCTGCAACTGCCCGAGGAGACCGTACACCAGCACGTTCCCTTCCTCTGGGCCGTAGGCAGCGGCGGTGTACTGCATCGCGTGGTGATCTCCCTCGCCCTGGTTCAGGCCTGTCGTGACCGTCTCAACTTCTGGCATACCCTGCAGGAGATGGCCGGTGTGCGTAACAAGCATATCGACAATGCCATCGCCGCTACCCGGGCCGAGGTCGAGGCCCAGGCCGCCGCAGAGAAGGCAGAGCTACAGGCACAGTTCGAGGCCGAACTGGCCAATGTCCGCGCTGAGGCCGCCAGTGAGGTAATGGGCAAGCTGACCGACGTACTGCTCGGTATGGACTTCACCTCCGGCGCCCCCCGCCCCGCCTTTGCTGCCACAGCTGCTCCGGCTCCCGCCACAGCCGCAGTGGAAGAGGTGGTTGAGGAGGAGACGGTTGTCGAGGAGGAAGAGGAGGTACTGGTGGAAGATCCATGGATCGACACCCCGCTCTGCACCACCTGCAACGACTGCCTTGAGATCAACCCCCTGATGTTCGTCTACAACGACACCAACATGGCGGTGATCGGTGACCTCAGTGCAGGCACCTATAAACAGATGGTCGAGGCGGCGGAGATCTGCCCCTCCAAGTGCATCCACCCCGGACAGCCCTGGGATCCCAGCGAGCCCGGCCTGGATGAGCTGAAAGAACGCGCAGCGCCGTTTAATTAATTTGTCACACCGGCGCCCAGTTATGTCATTGCGAGAAGCGATAGCGACGAAGCAAGCTGTAGTGGCTATAGATTGCTTCGCTCTGCTCGCAATGACAACGCTTAACTTTGAGCCTCTTCAGTGAGGCTGAATGTATATGAATGAATTTTTAACAGCACCAGCGATCATGACCGGCCTCGGCCTCTTCTTCGGGGTGATCCTGGCCGTCGCCTACAAGCTGCTAAAGGTGGAGGAGGACCCGCGCCTCACCCACACCGAGGAGCTGCTGCCCGGCACCAACTGCGGAGCCTGTGGTGAGCCTGGCTGCCTCCCCTTCGCGCAGAAGCTGATAAGCGGTGAGGTACAGGTAAGTAGCTGTACCGTGGCCAGCGAGGATGACATCGATGAGATCGCCGACTTCCTCGGCGTCGATGCCGGTGAAGCGGAAAAGCGCGTGGCACGACTAAAATGTGCCGGCGGCAAGGCCGAGGCCTTCCAGATCGCCGAGTACGACGGTTTTGAGAGCTGCCGCGCCGCCGCAGTGATCTCCGGTGGCGGCAAGGGCTGCTCCTGGGGCTGCCTGGGATTGGCCGACTGCGATGTGGCCTGCGACTTCGATGCCATCCACATGAATAGCAATGGCCTGCCGGTGGTTGATATCGACAAATGTACCGCCTGTGGTGACTGTGTTGATGCCTGCCCCAAGGACCTGTTCGAGCTGCTGCCGCTGAGTCAGAAGCTCTACGTGCAGTGCAACACCCCACTGGCGGGTGAGTCGGTCACCGTACTCTGCTCGGTCGGCTGTGATGGCTGTGCCAAGTGTGCCGCCGATGCCGCCCCCGGCCTGATTGAAATGAAAAACGAACTGCCGCTGATCCACTACGAGAGCGGTCTGCCGGTCACGGCCAAAGCCACATCTCGTTGCCCCACTAACGCCATTCAGTGGCTCGAAGGCGGGCAGTTTAATCAAGAAGA
>JBFFJV010000235.1:0-4498 GCA_041555695.1 Thiohalomonadaceae bacterium
ATTGGCTCCGAAAGGGGGAAGGCCGAAACGTCTTCCCCCTTTTTAGTTTTAAGATTTCTTAACGGTGTGGCTAATAGAGCGGCACCGGCAATTCGGAGAAGTTGCGTGGATGAGTTGACAGGACTCGTAGGCGAGGCGGAGCAGGCGATTGCTGCCGCTGAAGATATGCAGGCGCTGGATCAGGTTCGTGTGCAATACCTCGGTAAAAAAGGTTCCTTCACAGATTTGATGAAGGGGCTGGGCAGGTTATCGGCAGAGGAGCGTCCTGCCGCCGGTCAGGCAATTAACCAGGCCAAGGGTAAGGTTCAGCAGGCATTAGAAACACGCAAACAGACGCTAAAAGATGCGGTACTGAATGCCCGTCTGGAGTCTGAAAAAATCGATGTGACTTTGCCCGGCCGTGGCCAGCATTCAGGCGGCCTGCATCCGGTAACCCTGACCCTGCAGCGGATCAATGAGCTGTTCTCACAATTAGGTTTTACGGTTGCCGAGGGGCCGGAGATTGAAGACGACTTTCATAACTTTGAGTCGCTGAATATCCCTGAGACGCACCCTGCGCGTGCGATGCACGATACCTTCTACTTCAATGCCAATACGCTGCTGCGTACCCATACCTCGCCGGTACAGGTGCGCACCATGGAGCAGGAGCAGCCGCCACTGCGTGTAATTGCCCCGGGACGTGTCTACCGCTGTGACTCGGATCTCACCCACACCCCGATGTTCCATCAGGTGGAGGGGTTAATGGTGGATGAGGCGGTGAGCTTTGCTGATCTGAAAGGCATTCTCGATGACTTCTTACGTAATTTCTTCGAGCGTGATCTGGAGGTGCGTTTCCGCCCCTCCTATTTCCCCTTTACCGAGCCCTCGGCTGAGGCCGACATTCAGTGTGTGATGTGCGGCGGTGAAGGCTGCCGTGTCTGCTCGCACACCGGCTGGCTGGAGGTACTGGGTTGCGGCATGGTACACCCGGAGGTGTTCCGTCATGTCGGTATCGACAGTGAGAAGTACACCGGCTTTGCCTTCGGCATGGGTGTCGAGCGTCTGGCGATGCTGCGGTACGGCGTGAATGATCTGCGTCTCTTCTTCGAAAACGATCTGCGTTTTCTGCAGCAGTTTAATTAAGGGATTTCACCGCACAGACGCAGGCAACGGCGCTACTCGTCATGGCTTTACTTTGCGTGCCTTCGCGTACTTTGCGGTTCACATGTTTTGACTTAGGTTTACACCAATATGAAATTTAGCGAACAGTGGTTGCGTGAGTGGGTTAATCCTTCGGTCTCTACCGATGAGCTGTGTCATCAGCTGACCATGGCCGGTCTTGAGGTCGATGCTGTTGCTCCGGTTGCCAGTGAATTTACCGGAGTAGTGGTTGGCGAGGTGCTGAGCGTAGAGCCGCACCCGGATGCGGACAAGCTGCGGGTTACCCAGGTCAACACGGGTGAGGATGAGCCGGTGCAGATCGTCTGTGGTGCGGCCAATGTGCGTGCCGGCCTGCGTGTGCCCTGTGCCATCGTCGGTGCCAAACTGCCTGGCAACTTCAAGATCAAAAAGGCAAAGCTGCGCGGCGTACCCTCCAACGGCATGCTGGCTTCCGCCTCTGAGCTGGGGCTGGCCGATAGCTCCGAAGGGCTGATGGAACTGCCGGCCGATGCGCCGGTAGGTGAAAACTTTCGTGATTACCTGCAGCTGGACGATGTCACCATCGAGCTGGGACTGACCCCGAATCGCGGCGACTGTTTGAGTATTGCCGGTATCGCCCGTGAGGCCGGTGTGTTGAATCATGCCGAGGTGCAGGGACCGGCCTGTGATGCCGTTGCTGCCACTATTGATGACAGCCTGCCGATCGCTGTGACGGCGCAGGCTGAGTGCCCGCGCTACCTGGGTCGGGTCATTCGTGGTGTGAATGTTGGCGCTGAGACTCCGCTGTGGATGCAGGAGCGTCTACGTCGCAGCGGCGTTCGCAGCCTGGGTGCCGTGGTCGATGTTACCAACTACGTACTGCTGGAGCTGGGCCAGCCGATGCACGCCTTCGATTTGGCCAAACTCAGCGGGGGCATTCAGGTTCGCCTTGCCACTGCCGGTGAGAAGCTGACGCTACTCAACGAGGAAGAGGTTGAGCTGGATGGTGAGACCCTGGTGATCGCTGATGAGAAGGCGGCGCTGGCAATGGCTGGGGTGATGGGCGGTGCTGCCTCGGCAGTCTCTGATGCTACTCAGGATATCTTCCTCGAAAGTGCCTTCTTCAGCCCGCTATCCATCGCTGGTCGTGCCCGCCGCTATGGCCTGCATACCGACTCCTCACACCGTTTTGAGCGTGGTGTCTCACCGCAGCTGGCCGTCCAGGCGATGGAGCGTGCGAGCGCACTGTTGATTGAGATCGCTGGCGGTAGTGCCGGCCCGGTGAGCGAGGTCACCAGTGCTGAGCATCTACCCGGGGCGCGGCAGGTTACGCTACGGCATGCCCGTGTAGAGCGCGTACTGGGTACCAGCGTGGCCAGGCAGACCATCGACGAGATACTGTGTCGGCTCGATATGCAGGTCGAGGCAGAAGGGGAGGGCTGGAAGGTAACGGCCCCCGCCTTCCGTTTTGATATCAGTATCGAAGAGGATCTGATTGAGGAGATCGGTCGTATCATCGGTTACAGCAACCTGCCCAGCATCCGCCCCCAGGGCGCACTGCGCATGGGCGAGCGTCCTGAGGCGAAGCTGGGTAAAAATGACCTGGCAGCAGTACTGGTGGAGCGCGGCTATCAGGAGGCGATCACCTACACCTTCGTTGAGCCCAGGATGCAGCAACTGCTTGACCCACAGCGTAGCCCCATCGCCCTGGCCAACCCGATCTCTGCCGATATGTCGGTAATGCGCACCACGATTTGGTCCGGCCTGTTGCCCGCACTGCAGCACAATATCAACCGCCAGCAGGGCAGGGTACGATTGTTCGAGTATGGTTTGCGCTTTCTGCCGCTGGAAGGGGATGCGATTCAACAGGACAACGTGGTGGCCGGTGTGGTCTACGGAAACGTGCAGCCGGAGCAGTGGGCCGCTGCAGAGCAGAAACTCGATTTCTTCGACCTTAAAGGGGATGTGGAGGCACTGATTGCTCTAACCGGTCGAGCCGGCGACTTTAGTTTTAGCGCGGAGGCACACCCGGCCCTCCATCCCGGTCAATCTGCCCGCATCTCAGTTGACGGCAAGCCGGTGGGCTGGCTTGGTGCCCTGCATCCGTCACTGGAGTCCAGCCTGGGGCTCAGTGGGCAGACCTTCCTGTTTGAAATTGAGGCAGAGGCACTACTATCAGGAACAGTGGCGAAATTCAGTGAAATCTCGAAATTTCCTGCCATTCGTCGTGATATTGCCCTGGTTGTGGATCGTAATACGCCGGCCTCATCGGTGGTTGAAACCGTACGAAAGGCTGCTCCGGAGACCCTGAAGAACTTAAAGCTGTTTGACGTCTATGAGGGCGAACATATTGATTCAGGTAGAAAAAGTCTTGCTTTGGGCTTGACCTTACAGGCACAATCACGCACTCTTACTGATGATGAAGTTGATTCTGCTATCGAACAGATAGTAACAACCCTTGCAAGCGAACTTGGGGCAGCATTAAGAGAATAACTATGGCTTTAACTAAGGCAGCGATGGCTGAATCCCTGTTTGAAGAGCTTGGCCTTAACAAGCGGGAAGCCAAGGAGCTGGTAGAGCAGTTTTTCGAAGAGATCAGGGCTGCTCTGGAGGGGGGATATCAGGTAAAGCTCTCCGGCTTTGGGAATTTCGATCTGCGCGATAAGAACGAGCGCCCGGGACGAAACCCTAAAACTGGTGAGGAAATCCCTATTACCGCGCGACGCGTAGTAACCTTCAGACCAGGACAAAAACTAAAGGCAAGAGTAGAGGCGTATGCTGGAACCCAGCAACAATAACGAATTACCTCCTATTCCGGGCAAGCGATACTTCACCATCGGTGAGGTAAGCGAGCTGTGTAACGTCAAGCCACACGTACTGCGCTACTGGGAGCAGGAGTTTTCCCAGCTGAAGCCGGTAAAGCGTCGTGGTAACCGTCGTTACTATCAGCGTCAGGATGTGATTATCATCCGTCAGATCCGATCGCTGCTGTATGAGCAGGGCTTCACCATTGGCGGTGCCCGCCAGCAGTTTGAGAGTGATGATGTGAAACACGACGCCGATCAAAGCCAGCAGATCATCCGCCAGCTGCGCAGCGAGCTGGAAGAAGTGCTGGATATCCTCAAACGATAATTTTTCTTCTGGATGATGTTCTCATCCGCGTTCATCTAGTGTATTATGCGCGGCTTCCTGAAGAGGGAAGTCGTACTCTTCTCGGGACGTAGCGCAGCCTGGTAGCGCACCACAATGGGGTTGTGGGGGTCGGAGGTTCGAATCCTCTCGTCCCGACCAATTAGGTCGGATAAATAAGGGCTTACCAAGTGATTGGTAGGCCCTTTTTATTTGCGGCGCTTTTTGTATGTCCTGCGTTTCACTGCAG
>JBFFJV010000236.1:0-4412 GCA_041555695.1 Thiohalomonadaceae bacterium
AACCGCTTGCCCAGTGTCTCTGCCAGGGAGCCGGCCGAACCGGGGGCCTGCCACTCATCTTTATAGTGGAAGGCGCGCAGCGACTTCTCCTGCACGCCGAGGCGGAAGTGGCGCATATCCTTAATAATGGCTGGAGTATTGCGGTAGACACAGACTGAGGTGGAGACCAGCAGAAAGCCGAGCAGTACCAGAAACCACGGCGCACCATAGATATCGAACAGACCCAGTGATTTGAATACCTCAAACCAGTAGGGGCCGAACTTCATGATGTAGTTATTGTAGGGCTCGTTCTGTTGCAGCACGGTGCCGATCACCGCAGCAATGGCAATCGCCACCAGCAGGGTGATGGCCAGATTCATCGACCCCAGGAACTCCAGCAGGATGCCACTCAGACTACGTTGTCGACGTATTGTTTTTTCTTTTTGACTCAAAACTTTGCTACCACGCGAGATACCGGTGAACAGAATGTATTGGATGCCACTCTGGGTGAGAAAGTTGCATCGAATAAAAACTTATTTTACAAAGAATAAAGGGCGGCCCTAAGACCGCCCTTCATCACAACAAACAACTCAGCGTCGTTATTAGTGCAGACCGCTAATGTACTCAGCTACAGCCGCGATGTCACTATCGCTCATCTTGGCTGCGATGTCGCGCATCATGCTGTTAACATCATTGGCGCGGACACCGGAACGGAAATCCGTCAGGGCCTTAACCACATATGCACTATTCTGACCACTCAGTGCGGGGAACGCGGCACCGGGATTACCTGCGCCGGTGGGACCATGGCAGGCCATGCAGGCAGAAACGCCCTTGACCTTGTCACCACCTTCGTAGATTTTCTTACCGGCAGCAGCTTTTTCCGCATCAGCGGAACCAACCGAAGGAGCCTGAGCTGAGAAGTAGGCTGCAATATCGGCCATATCCTCAGGACTCAAAGCAGCGACCATCCCGGCCATGATCGGATCCTGGCGAGTAGCCGCCTTAAAGTCCGTCAACTGCTTGGTAATGTAGGAGGCGTGTTGACCGGCCAACTTGGGATAAGTGGGCATAGTGGTCGCGCTACCTGTAGCACCGTGGCAGCTTCCACAAACGGCTGACTTCGCCTGACCTGCAGAGGCATTACCCGCTGCGTGAGCGGTGCTTACGGCACCAAACATTACCAAAGCGGCAAAAGCTAGTTTTTTCATCGGTTCCCCGTCTAGATTGTTGTTGGACCTCAATCAGCCTTACTTGCTGTTAGAGGTCATGTACTCAACGGCGGCGCCAACATCTGCGTCAGAGAGGTCAGCACGACCGCCCTTGGCAGGCATGAAGCCGCTGTCACCTTTAAAACCCTGAATGGCGTGCTGCTTAAGCACATCCAGCCCCTTGGCAATACGCGGAGCCCACAAGGCCTTGTCGCCGAACTTAGGGGCACCGGCGGCACCGGTTGCGTGGCAGGCAAAGCAAGCGCTATCGTAGGTCGCCTTACCGTCAGCCATGGCCTGGCCAGAAATCATAAATGCTGCGCCAATGGCAGCGGCGATGATGCTTTTTTTCATTTTATAAATCCTCACTGGAATTGGTTACCCCCCCCTAGCCCAACCAAAATGAGCCGGTGGTATTCACATCTTTTCAGTTCCCTGAAGGTTGATTCAGGCCTGACAGCGCGCATGTTACCATTGACAACGCCGCAGAGAAAACCGAAAAGGCCGGTTTATATAGCAATTTATCCTCCTTCTGGTCAACCGCGGGGGCAAGCCCCCTGGAATATATAACGATGAATGACAAGCCGTGCAAAAACCCGTTCCGCCAGGCCACATTTCTTACAAGTGCCAACAAAATCAGCCAGTTACCTCCAGACGAGGGGGCCGAGGTTGCCTTTGCCGGGCGCTCTAATGCGGGTAAATCTACCGCACTTAATGCCATTACTGATAACAAGGGATTAGCCAAAACCAGCAAAACTCCCGGACGCACCCAGCTAATCAATTTCTTTGCTATGGATGAGGAGCACCATCTGGTTGACCTCCCCGGTTACGGCTACGCCAAGGTGCCGCAGGCGGTAAAACGCCATTGGCAGCAGGTACTCTCGCAGTACCTCAGAGAGCGCCAGAGCCTGCGGGGCCTGGTGTTACTGATGGATGTCCGCCATCCATTAAAGGAATTTGACAGCCAAATGCTCGAATGGTGCCGTCATCAGGATATGCCGGTGCATATTCTTCTCACCAAGGCCGACAAACTTAAGCGCGGTGCCGCCAGCAGCATCCTGCATAAGATAAGAAAGGAGCTAAAAGAGGAGAATCCGCAGGTCACCGTACAGCTCTTCTCTGCACCCGCAAAACAGGGGCTGGAGGAGGCGCGGCAACGTATAGGGGAATGGATGGGGCTGGATATTCAGAATGATGAGACAAAAAAATAGCCCCGAGCGCTATTGGGAGAAAAGCGTTCGGGGCCAAGGTTGTGTTCCGGCGCTTGGGGAGTCACCGGACACCTGCTTACCCGTTAAGGAGTCAAACGGGACAGCACGTCAGCACTGTAATGAATAGGACTGGCTATCCTGCAAAAGGTTCAGACGAAAGTAAAAATTAATGGGCCTCATCCCAGTTAATACCCACACCGGCCTCGACCAGTAGCGGCACCCGCAGCTCTGCAGCGGCCGACATCAGGCCGATAATTTTCGCCTGCGCCTCCTCCAGCCTGGCCTGCGGCACCTCGAACACCAGTTCATCGTGTACCTGCATCACCATCTGGATCTCGGGCTCGTCCTGCAGCCAGCTATCCACCGCCAGCATTGCCCGCTTGATAATATCGGCGGCAGTGCCCTGCATCGGCGCATTAATCGCGGTGCGCTCGGCATACTGGCGGCGCTGACCGTTGCTCGACTTGATGTCGGGGATGTAGAGACGACGACCGAATGCCGTCTCGACATAACCCTGCTCACGTGCCTGCTCGCGGGTGGCATCCATATAGGCCTTCACCCCGGGATAGCGGGCGAAGTAAAGATTCACATACTCCTGGGCCGCAGCCCTGTCTATATCGAGCTGTTTGGCCAGGCCGAAGGCCGACATGCCATAGATAAGGCCGAAGTTGATCGCCTTGGCGCTACGCCGTTGCTCGGAGCTCACCTCCCCCAGTGGTGTCTCAAACACCTCGGCGGCGGTCGCCCGGTGCACATCTTCACCGGCAGCAAAGGCCTGAAGCAATCCCGCATCGCCAGAGAGATGGGCCATAATGCGCAGCTCGATTTGCGAGTAGTCTGCCGCGAGAATGTTGCTCCCCTCGGGGGCAATAAAGGCCTGGCGGATACGCCGCCCCTCCTCGCTGCGTACCGGGATGTTCTGCAGGTTGGGATCGGAGGAGGAGAGACGCCCGGTGGCCGCCACCGCCTGGTGGTAGGAGGTATGCACCCGCCCGGTGTGAGGGCTCACCATTAAGGGCAGCTTGTCGGTATAGGTCGACTTGAGCTTGGACATGGAGCGGTACTCCAGGATCAGCCGCGGCAACGGGTAGTCCTGTGCCAGCTCGGCGAGCACCTCTTCGGCGGTGGAGGGGGCCCCCTTGGGGGTCTTCTTCAACACCGGTAGTCCCAGCCCCCCCTCCTCGACTGACTTGAACAGGATCTCCTGGATCTGTTTCGGCGATGCCAGATTGAAACTCCCACCCGCCTCCTGATACGCCTCGGCCTCGATTTGCTGCATCTTCACGGCCAGCTCACCGCTCTGCTGCTGCAGCATGGCGCTGTCGACCAGCACGCCGTTACGCTCAATGCGTGACAGTACCGAGAGCAGCGGCACCTCCATATCATTATATAGGGCAGCCAGGGCCGGTATCGCCTCCAGCTTCGGCCACAAAGCCTGGTGCAAACGCAGAGTGATGTCCGCATCCTCTGCCGCATAAGGGGCCGCCTCTTCCAGTGCCACCTCGTTAAAGCCGATCTGTTTGGCTCCCTTGCCGGCTACCTCTTCATATTTAATCGTCTTGTGACCGAGATACTTCAGCGACAGCGAGTCCATATCGTGACGGGTGGCAGTAGAGTCGAGCACATAGGATTCCAGCATGGTGTCGTGGGCGATGCCGCGCAGGGCAATATCGTAGTTGGCCAGTACGCTCATATCGTATTTCAGGTTCTGCCCGACCTTGAGGTGCTCACGACTCTCCAATATCGGCTTGAGTCGTGCCAGCACCTCCTCACGCGGCAGCTGTGCCGGGGCACCAGGGTAGTTATGCGCCACTGGCACATAGGCCGCCCTGCCCGCCTCAACGGCAAAACTGAGGCCGACGATGGCCGCATCCATGTAGTTAAGGCTGGTGGTCTCGGTATCAAAAGCGAAGATCTCGGCCTTCTGCAGTTGCTCCAGCCAGCCATCGAATTGCCCCCACTCAAGAATAGTGTCGTACTCGACAGCTTGTTCCTGGCGCGGTCTATCGCCACC
>JBFFJV010000237.1:0-4411 GCA_041555695.1 Thiohalomonadaceae bacterium
ATGCAGAAAGGCATTTGAGATAACAGGAACCGAACTTGATTCATGTACGGCGATGGTTGTAGGGGCTACCGGTTCGATAGGTGCCGCCTGCAGTTGGTTATTGGCTGAGACGGTGCGCCGGCTTGTTCTAGTCTCCATCGACCCCGTGCGATTGCTACGGTTGCGTGAGAGGATCAAGCAGCAATATCCACACCTTCATGTATCCATAGCAACAAACACAGCAGGCAATGTTGCCGAGTGCGACCTCATCATCTCTGCAACATCTGCGATGGGAAAGCGACTTATCGATATTGCCTACTGTAAACCCGGCGCGGTGATCTGCGATGTCTCCATGCCCCCTGATATCAGCGAAGAAGAAGCAGCGGCACGCCCTGACGTTCTTGTTATCAGTGGAGGGCAAGTCCATCTTCCTGGCGTGGTGAATGTTGGCTACGATATTGGTTTGCCAGAGCATACTGTCTACGCCTGTCTTGCCGAGACAGCACTACTCGCCATGGATGGGCGCTTTGAAGATTACACCATTGGCAGAGAACTTGATGTCGAGAGGGTAAAGGATATGTATGCTCTGTTCATACGTCATGGCGGTAGCATCGCAGGGCTGCGTTCATTCGGCACGCATATCAGTGATGAGGAAATACGCTGCAAATGGGATATCGCCAGGGGACTGTTTTTTATCAATAGCTATCACGACAAGGCCATTGAGGTTGCACGCGATAAACTGTCGCAGTTACCAGTCAAGCATGGTGGTGAAATGGTAAACAAGCCTCTATTGAGGATTTGTTATCACTTACTGAATAAGAGGTTCTTTATAAATAAAGATGATTCATAAACTATGAATGTTAGAGCTTATACTGCTTTACTCCTACGCATGACTACAGGGTGATGATGGCGAGTGTAAAATGACAACGCTTTCAGGGAAAAATGTCCTTATTACCGGTGCTGCAAGTGGTCTTGGTGCTGTTTTGTCTGAAAAGATTGCGGCTCAGGGTGCCATCATGATCCTCCTGGATTCAGATGGTCAAAGGCTCGCTGGTGTTAGATTAGGTCTGACTAATAAAGGCTATAGAGTACAGCAGTACGTTTGTGACCTGCGAGATAGAGCAGTGATTGAGGAGACGGCACAAAGAGTGCGAGATGAATGTGGCCGTGTTGATGTGCTGATCAATAATGCAGGTATTGTGTCAGGTAAGTACTTTACTGAATTGACAACCGCGGATATTGAAAATACGTTCGCTGTGAATGTACTGGCGCACTTCTGGACGGTTCGTGCCTTCCTACCGTCCATGCTGCAAAATGGTGATGGTCATATCGTAACAATATCCTCCGCCGCTGGCATGGTTGGTGCACCACGCCTTACGGATTACTGTGCCAGCAAGTTTGCCCTGCTGGGTTTTGATGAGGCGCTGCGTATGGAATTGCATCAATTGAAGGCCAATGTACGTACCACCGTAGTCTGTCCCTACTATATGAATACCGGCATGTTTTCTGGCGTGACCACTAGGTTTAGGTGGTTGTTGCCTATATTAGATGTAGAGTATGTAGCATCGCGGATCATCTCTGCCATCGAAAGAGATCGTGAACGAGTTGTTACCCCTTGGTTTGCCTATGTTACCTGGCCGCTACACACATTGCCGATAGGCTGGTTCGACCGCGTTGCGAGGTTCCTAGGTATTACCGAAGGGATGAGTAAATTTATTGGCAAGGGTAGGCGCTGAGATATGAACCACTAACGGTGGTTTAGGATAAGTTACCTTAGTCCCTGTTTTTGGCGCCTCATTATATATTAAACCTCATAAGATACTTTCCATTCTCCAACAGCTTTCGTAGCTGTGGGTAGTCTGTTTTTGAGTGAAGGCGCCTCTCGATGGGGATTCTTTTCACCACGATTAACTCGTCAACCACTACGCCGGAAAGCTGCTGGATAACATGGTTGAGGAAAGATTGCTCGGGTACAGAGGGTTCTGTGGTTTCTATCACCAGAACCTTCTTGCCGTTGGCCTGTAAATAGGCACTACGCTTGATGCCCGAAATAAGCGAGATGGCCGGTTCGACAGCCAAAGGATAATAACTCGACTCACCATCTCTGACTCTGGCGGTACAACGCCCCATTAGCCACAATCTATCTCTTTCATCAAGCCTGCCAGCATCACCTGTACGTAGCCATGTGGTCGATCCGACATGAATAAATTCCTTTTCTTCGCTACGACTATCAAGGTATCGATTAACAACATGGGCGCCTGTCACTATAATTTCGCCGATACTGTCGTTTTTCTGCATGAGAGTTTCAAACTCATTTTGCGTTATGCGACCTGGATAGTTCGGAGGCTGTTGATGAATGATGCGTAGTTCCACCCCGTCCCCTGGATGGCCCACCAGCAATCCATACCCTGTATTCATTCGTGTTATATCTTCCTTAGTGATTTCCTGAAATGATATCGTGGCAATAGGCTCTGCCTCGGTTGAGCCATACAGTACTTTAATCGTGGCATTGGGTGCCAGGCTGTGGATTTTTTCAAGCTCACTTGGCATTAGTGGCGCTCCACCAACGATAATGGTAGTGAAACTGTTCAGTATATTCTGAGACGCCGTTGAGGTGAGAAGTGACAGCAGGCCAGGGGTAATGACGGTACTGACAGGGCGCCATCCCTCGATCTGCCTTATAAGCTTTCGTGGGACGCAACCATCGATACCCGACAGCGGGACAGCCGGCAGCAGGCTGCCAATGCCATTTGTCAGGTTGTTTAGGACCATAATGGGCATGCAGGCGAGATGAATCGAGGCCGGTGCCAATTCGAACATGGCTGAGAGCATATGGTTGGAATGCAGCAGATTGCCATGGCTTCGAATAACCCCTTTTGGTATACCGGTACTGCCACTTGTAAATGTAATAAGAGCAGGCGTGTCCTCCGTACATTCAACCACGCTGGTGTCAGGGGTAAGATGCCTTGCACTTTTCAGGTTGAGTGTTCCAGGAAAGTATCCATCAACGAATTTGTACCTTACGTTTCTAAGTGATGAGTAGATGAGACCGAGCCACATCGCCTTGTGGCTAGCCACCAGAGCATGGATCGTAAGCCTGCTTAACACTTGTCGAACAAAGGCTGTGCCCCTGCTCGGGTCGATGAAGACTGGGACCAGTCCGCATCGAAAAGCCGCTGCAATCACGGTATACAGGGTGCTCGACATTGGAAGTGCAATCAGTAAATGGTGACCGGGTTTAAGCCCGTGACTGTTGAATAGTGCTGCGAGATGGCACGAATCGTTATACAGCTTAATAAATGTGGTCTGGCGTCCCTTGCCGGGTAGCCCCTCGATTAGCGCGGCCTGCTCAGGCAAGCGCCGAGTCACATCATCGAATAGATGGATGAGGTTCATAACACTTTTCCATACAGGGTGTATTGACGAAAATCACGCATTTGCGTTCGGTTTATCAGTCGTGAACGGTTATCTTCATGCATCATGGCGTGTATCGCACGACGCATACCCAGTCGCTTCGCCGTATCTAATGACTTGCCTATAAGTAGACTGCCTATCCCCATTCCTTGGTAGTCCGGGATAACCGCAATAGTCTTGATAATCACTGTATCCAGCTGTTTACCCTGCTCCTTCTGTTTGATATCTGGTAGACAAAAACAAAAGCCGATTGGGTGATTATGGTGTCTGGCAATGAGAATGAGGTTGTAGTCAAGCATAGAGAGTAACTGCTGATAGATGTAGAGGAATTCGCTCTCACTGATGGGTGTGTATAAAAAATTACTGGAAAATGCCTCACAGGACACGGCGTAGATGGTTCTCATTTCCGGCTCAAGGTTCTGAGTATCTATCGGTTCCAGCGTGATGCCCTGTTGGGATAATGCTGTCTCTCTTACGGTTGGATAGTCGAACCGATGGATCTCATCATTTATAGAAGAGTAATAGTGTGCAATAGGTGTGAAACCGAATGACTCGAAATAATCTGGCCAGGTATCCGGGTTATCAGGCTCCAGGAAAAAGGCTGGATCACTACCACGCTCGGTAAGCAGCCGATAATGCCTCCAGGTGCTACCGTCGATGGGGCCTACGGCCATGCTACACTTCTGTGAAGCAAGCTGCTCTTCACTGGCGCGCAACAAGGCGATAGCTGCAGCACCATGATCATGTCTTACGGCGAAGTGCCCTATATATCCGAGTCGCCTTTCCTGATAAGTGGCAGTCTCTCTCCACCATAGTGAGGCCCGCGCGAGAAGTTGACCAGAATCATTTATGCTCACTAATCGGTCAGGGGAGTGCAGCAGGACCTGTTCGGGTGTTAAGGGGTATGAACCTGTTAATGCACAGAAACGCGTAAGATCGGTCTCTTTCAGTGTTTGTATCTGAATATCAAACATATTCTATTCGCCTGGCGTAAATAGGATATATGGGAACGCGGCAA
>JBFFJV010000238.1:0-4401 GCA_041555695.1 Thiohalomonadaceae bacterium
CAAGACCGGCCAGCCCGATTTTGCCACCATCCACATCGACTACGTGGCGGACAAGCAGTGCCTCGAACTCAAGGCGCTGAAGATGTACATGTGGTCCTACCGCGAGGAAGGCGCCTTCCACGAGAAGGTCACCAACACCATGCTGGATGACTTCGTCGCTGCCTGTAATCCCCGCTTCATGCGCGTTACCGGCAAATTCAACGTACGCGGCGGCATCTACACCACCGTAGTGGCCGAGCACCGTGCCGCCGACTGGAACCCGCCACAGCCGGTGACCCTGCCCTAATAAGACACACTCCCCAGCGCCCTCATGTGGAGCCCCCCAGCCTCACCGTGGCGATATCGCCCAGGGCCCGGCGGATCTGGCTGACACTGGGCGCCTTTACCTGCCACGGCTCAGCAAACCCACCGTGGCAGGTGAGGCGTATCACCTGCGGCTGGGCAACGGAATAAAGCATATGGTGCACAAAACGCGTCACCATCACCGTGCCCATATCATCACTGCTATAGCGTAGCGATGCCTTGCGCAGCAGCTGTGGCCCACGCACCACATCCTCCTCATCCGCCGTTACCTTCGTCACCGTAAAGCTATCGGGCTGAATCATTTCCAGTCCATTGCTGATCTCACGCACCTCAAAGTTGCAGTGCGGCTGGTACTGGTCGAGCTTTACCTTGGCAACCACCCCGCCAAACTGGACAAACACCCGACCATGACCCGCCGGTATATTCAGGGCCTGGTGCAGTATCACACTGCTGCCGACAGTAAGCCGAGAACGCGGCGTACTCTCATCCCTCACCATCTCCGTCTGGCAAGCCATCAGCAACAGCGTACTTGTGATAGTGATAATGAGTTTTTGCATTATGGACTCACCTCCCTATTCAAATGAATCAATCATAGAAAAAGGTCATGAATAATTCGACCAATCGTATGGTGACGCATAACCAGAGGGACTGAGGGTCTCAGAAGAATCTAATCCCCCCCTGGCCCGTGTTTTAATATTATCCTCACGGAGCGAAACGAAGAGAGATTACCGGCATCACTATGCCACACCCGTTACGGCTAGCCCTTAGAGTGAAACCTGAAGATGTGCAAAGATTTTGGGGGTGATAACGTGCTCATCATAAAAATCGTAGAAGCTCTGATTGATATTATGAGCAGCCACACCTAACTCGGCATTTTTTCCGGAGACATTAAAACGCTTCATCAGACGTAAATTCATAATACTGAATCTGGATGTGGTACGAAACCTCTGCGCATCCACGTGGTAAAATTCGGCACTACCGCGCACTCCCCGGCCAAAATCATGGTCCAGCATGTAAGATGCCGTATAACTGGGGACATAATCAGCAACATTCGAGACATACTCTGTTAGATCCGGGTAAATTTCCCGGCTTCTTATGCCTTGAGTCAGGGCGTAGGAGAATCCCATGGATACGGTCGTATCCTCACTTGTTTTGTGCTTTAACTGAAATTCCCAACCGGTAATATCCACCCAGTCGCCGTTGCGAAAAATTGCCGCCTGTAGAATTCCATCCAGTGCCGGATGAGGCTGGGAATAGCTGTAATCCTCAATGGGGGTGATCAGGTTCCTTAACTCTTCACGGAAGAACTTAAAGTCATAGTGACTCGCCTCACTACCCAGATAGCCCATGAATCCCAACTCATATGCACTCATCTCTTCAGGTTCTAACCCACCAGGGCTTTTCCAGAGCTGAGCCATTTTGCTTCCATCCGTTGTCTGGAAAAAGGAAAAATCCGCATACTCCTCCAAAAATGCGGGATTCCTGTATGCCCGAGTATAGCTGATACGCATGGCATGACTATTATTAAACAGATAATTAACCGCAATACGTGGTGAGAAATTTGTATCGGTAATCGATGTGCTCTCCACCATACCCCCAAGGTTTACACGATAGTCATCATCAAGTACCCACTCTACGTGCCCAAACAGCCTGTATAGTTTCTTACCGATAGGCTTTTCTGTTCCAACAAGCGATGCCGATACAACCTCATCGTATCGTGCTTCTACGCCCCATACCGTACGTAAATCATCACGAATCTTGATACTGTTTTCGAACTCGATATTGTACCTTTTCTCTGCATAATCCTGAGATGCGCTGAGTTTCTGATCGACAACACCGGGGAACATCAGGGGTATTGTCGACGGGTCAACATCGAATATATCCGACAATAGTGCCGTCTCATACTCCCCCTGGTGCTCACTTCTCTCATAACTGACATTCACCTTGAACTCATCAGCAGAACTAAGAATACGATTCCAGCGAAAGTGCCCATATTGGCGCTGCATATCGGCATCATAAGCCGGCTCAACTTCAACAGGCCAGTTGGTGGCATGTCCAGATGTTAAATACCCTCTTCCCCTCATTCCCAGGGAGGCACCAAAGTCCGCAGTAAGATAATCGTTTATACCAGCACGGTAGTCTGTTCTAAACGCCACTTTATCTGTCAGTTTTTTATCATTGTGATCATACGGTTTATCCCGGTTAGGCAGATAAACTGGTGCAAAACCATCATCACTTTGATGCTCGTAACTGATGCGGTATCCCAGCTCGCCGTCTCCACCCTGACTACGCACGACGGTTCTGCGGTAATTGTCATCACCGTATTGGACCTTTACATCATTACCCGCAGTCAGACCGGTATGCCGTGTTACAATGTTTATCACGGCCTTGAATGAATTCGCACCATAGCTAACACCGTTAGGACCACGGACGACCTCAATCCTATCAACATCTTCCAGTACCAGCGGGAGATCGAACCACTCCACTCCGCCATAAGTAGGCAGATACACCGATCGTCCGTCAATCAATACCTGAACACGGCGTGCCCACTCATCACTCAAGCCGTGGTAGGTCACCACGGTACGTGTGCTCCCCGCATGCCCTACCTGAATGCCTGCAACCAGCCGCAAAACATCCGGCACCGAGGTTGCTCCAGTAGCCTCAATCATCGGCCGGTCAATAACCGTTAACGACGCTGGTGTCTCCAGAAGATTCTGAGGGAGTCTTGTAACCGTAAGTACAACTGGCAGGCTCAACAACGGATCGATGTCGCCAAAGCCCGCATCGTCCAGCGAGTAAGCAGGAGGCATAGACATTAGTATCAAAAGCATGGGTGAAAGTGTTTTTTTTATAATGGGATAGTGCCGCATATTCGCCTGTTTCATCCGTATAAATTCAAGAATATGGCTATTTGTTTGGCTAAAAAATCAATCCATAACGCGTAGACCATTAATTATTATTTGTGCAACCGCGTTATTTTTTTCATGACCGGTGCGATTTTTACATTATACAGTGGCCTCAGATTGCACTGTCAATGTAGAACAGAGCCATTCCATAGCAGTATCATCAACAAATACATCAAAAACTGTAAATAAAGAATAGAAAAAATAATCAACATGTATAGTGAAACCGTTTTTTATTTTTCATTCTCACCACGACTCAATTATTCGCGACAATCCATCCCTGCTGGGGGATAATATTCCGTCAGCACACGTCCAATTAAGTAGATATATCGCAACCATGCATAACTTCCTCGGCATCGACTTCGGTACCTCCGGCTGTCGCGCCTGCATAATCGATAGCTCCGGCACCATCATCGCTGAACACGGCATTGCCCTCCCTGCACCGTGGCGTGACGGCAACGAGGTGATTCAGGATCCCGCTATCTGGTGGGATGGTCTGGGACAACTGCTCGCCAGGCTCACTGACGAGCAGCGAACAAACATTCAATCCCTGACCATTGACGGCACCTCTGGGACAGTCCTGCTGGCCGATGAGGCGTTGGTTCCGCAGTCGGTGGCATTAATGTACAAGGATGCAGCCTCACTGGAAGAAGCCGAGCGCATTGCGCAGATTGCCCCTGCTGATTCCCCAGCGCGTGGTGTCAGTTCTGCCCTCGCGAAGATGCTGCGGCTGCTACCCGATGATGAGGCAGAGCTTCGCGTACACAGTCAGAGTGACTGGCTATTACACCGGCTGCTGGGCCGTGCGGCAGCGATGGATAGTAATAATGCCCTGAAGCTGGGATTCGACGCGATCCATCAGGAGTGGCCTGGCTGGATGCAGAGGCTGGAACTACCCGAGGGACTATTGCCTGACGTAGTCCCCGCCGGGACGCCACTGGGTGTGATTTCCCCGACAATGGCAGAACGCTTCGGCCTGCCGCAAACGATGAAGATCTGCGCCGGCACCACCGACTCCACTGCCGCCTTTATCGCCTCCGGGGCGAGCCAGCCCGGCGAGGCGGTAACGGCCCTGGGCTCAACGCTGGTGTTAAAGGTGATCGCCGAGCAGCCGGTGTTTGCGCCCGAGTACGGTGTCTATAGCCAGCCCCTGGGTGAACAATGGTTAGTGGGCGGGGCCTCCAACTCCGGCGGG
>JBFFJV010000239.1:0-4391 GCA_041555695.1 Thiohalomonadaceae bacterium
CGCAACCCTCCCCCCGGCGCAAGGCAGGCCCTGCCAGGAAAACGCCCCCCCATAGTTTCGCAAGACGATAGCGAAGAAGAGCTATTACAGGAAGAGGGAGCAACTGCTGCCGTCTGCAGGCTATCTGCGCCCTCTGATCTGTCGTATACCACCGGTAATGCCTTTGAGGGCATCGCGCTACTGGAAATAGCAGATGAATCCCTGAACAGAATGTTCAGCAGCCTGCAGGATGCTCGTACACTGGTCGTACAGGCTGGCGAATCGGTACATCTTCCCGATGCGTACTCACGCTTGCAGCGCCAGCTGCAGCAGCGTCTGGATGCCATGGACGGTATTGCCGCAACAACCAGCTTTAAAGGAAAAAAGATCTTTCAGGGGGGGCTGGGCAGCGCCTATTTCCAGATCGATTTAAGTAGCGGCAAGATGCTCTGCATCAATCTTGACCCCTGCCTCCGACGTTCCGCCATAGGCGCCATTGCCTCAACAAGCTCCAGGTGTCTGGATCCACTATTCGGCAACACAGGGGCCAAAGGGGTATACAGCACGCCGCCGATTACTGATCTCAATTTTTTCACCGCCCCCAGACACGCTATTTTTGATGTCGATGGTATACCTGTCGGCCTGTTCCGAGACTGGAGGGGAGATTCGGCCGCCGCAGCCGCCTCCCTTCAGGAGCGCCTGAACGCTCAGAACAACACAGGTCACTATGAGGTCTCATATACCAACCAACGCTTCACCATCACTAGCAACCGGGGAACCAGCCCCGTGCTATCCGCCTCATCATTACGCGGTAGCGAATTCACTGGCGGCAGTATCCAATCAACCCAGAAGCCCACGCCACTCACCCTGGTGCCCGGTGACTTCAGGGTTCAGGTGGGTAACAGTACAGCACACAGCGTGATTGGTACCTTCAGCCACATCGATGAGCTGATGCGTGCCATCAACTCACAAGTGCCAGGTGCCACGGCCCATGCCAATCAGAGTAGCGGCACTCTGGTGATTGCGGCGTACGAAACGCTCATCCTCTCCGGTAACAGGGCGGGCGCCCCCCACGGGCTGGGCTTCGACTTGGCCCCCACCTCTCCGGGCGGTAATCTTACGACTGTCAGCCTGCTGCAGGAGGAGGCCAGAATTGATGCCCTGCTACGTATCGACGCGGCACTTACCTACCTCACTGCCCTTCGCATCACTTTCAATGAGATGAAAAAACGTTTCCACGAAGCACTTGCCACGATGCAGACACGGGCCCTTGATAGAGGTCACGGCAGCTCACAAATTGTCGATGCCAGCTCGCTCTCGGAGTCACTGGCACGCACCCGTGAGCAGCTGCCACAACAGGCAAAAAACTCCATACAGGCCCAGGCAAACGCCAGCCCCAGTGCCGTAAACATGCTGCTTAATCAGGGGTACCAGGCCAGTGAACTGAAGTTTTGCCACCTACGCTGTGAAAAGGGTAAGGAGCGGTGTTCATAAATGTTGCCATCACGGATGATTAACTCCCTTGTCCTCCTTATCCTGCTTGCCGCCACACTTCCCTGCGCAGCCTCCGGCACAGACATAACCGCGACTTCATCAAGACTTGAGTTAAAGAAACTGGCCGGGCTCAAGGCCCTGTTTACCCGACTTCATAACCGTATAGAAAGGCAGTTCGGGGGCACCGCGTTAAATCGGGCGCTACTTAGCTCTCACGACTCATACCGTAAAGTTATCAACCGCCGTTCAACGCGTGAACAAAAGCAGTTACAGTCGGAATATTCCCGCTTGCTGGGCGATTGGCAGCAATTTCAGGTCGTGGCCGCTTATGTGTTAAATGGCGGCACCGCGCTGCCCGGCCCGAGTTACGCACACAGCTTCGATGCCTTTATCGATGGTCATTCAGTTAAGGTCACAGCCCGCAGTGATGCTGAGACAAAGGATCGTTTTGTCGCTCGTATGGAGATGCTCGGCTACACATCGAAGGAGATCAGTGAGGTGATCAGCGGACAAATCACCCTGCAGGCGCTGAAAAAATCGGATCGTATGCGCGCACTTGGTTACGGTAGAGAGGTCATCGCAGCCTTTCTTGAACAACACTACAAGGGGCACCCCGCGGCATTTAATGCCACAATATCGCATAAGCGCGTGCGCTCCGGGCAGTCACCACGAATACAGGCGGTTAGCGCTGCTCAAACAGCAGCGGGAAAACAATTGCCGCGCCAACAGCTGGAGCATTACGTGCAGCGCTATGCCCGCAACTATGGCGTCGATGCCAATCTGGTTAGCGCGATCATTACCCATGAGTCCTCATGGCGTGTTCATGCCCGGTCCCGCGCCGGGGCGATCGGGCTGATGCAGCTAATGCCCACCACGGCAAAAGCTCTAGGCGTTGACCCGCTGAACCCCGAGCAGAATATTGAAGGCGGTGTGCGTTATCTTGCCGGTCTGCTCGATATGTTCGAGGGTGACCTGGATGCCGCCCTGGTAAGCTATAATGCAGGTCCCTCTCACGCAAAGAAGTGGCGAAAGGGAGATACCATCCTCTACGGTGAGACCCGCGACTACCTGCAGCGGGTCAAACAGAGTTACGCCAGGCTCGACATCTGAGTACAGCATATCTCCTGCACTACAGCCCCCAACGATTACACTTAACAAAAATTTTCTCTCCCTCTTAAGAGCGCTTTCCGTTACCATTTCAGCGTGGCAACCAGATGGTCAATTAGAGAATGAAAAACCGTTTCCTGCTCCCGCTGTTACTACTCTGTAGTCTGCATGCACAGGCACAGGGCACCGAGGCGCTGCACTACCGCCTCAGCTACAGCGGACTTGTCACCGGCTTCCTCTGGAAGGATCTGGCCGATATGACCCTCAAGCTCACGCCGCAACAGGGCTCTTTCCGTGAAAACCCGGCAGCTCGCCTCAGCATGGAGGTGAGTACCGCCGGTTACAGTATTGCTGAAGCAATCCACCCTCTGCGCTACCACTGGGAGAGCATTCTCACACCAGACCTCAAGCGCACCTTACTGGTACGCGTCATAGATGAGGGTGAAAGTGACAGCCACGAGGTCTACTGGTACAACTGGCAGGACAATACCATTGCCGTATTTCGCAAGCGCAAACAGCTGGATCACAGCATTCCCCTGTTCGATGAGGAACCGCGCCTGGAGTGGGAGAAAGATTTTTTATTGCCCGTTCCGACATTTATAGACTCGCAGCAGGCGGTTGCACCCGGGCTGAGTTACCTGCTGCTGGCGAACCGTCTGCCGGGAAGGTTGAAACGTGATGCCACCGATCCGTTGACCATGTTTCTGCAACTACGCCAGCATGACTTCCACACACAAAAAACACTGCCACTGCAGATCATCCACGAAGACGAACCAGCTCCCTATCAGGCCAGGCTTGTCGCAACAGAAGAGCTACAGCACGGCGAGTGCACAGCACAAACGATGAAAATTGAGGTACGCCGCCGTGACCACAGCGGAGAAAAAGGGCTCATGACAATGTGGTTAAGCGATGATGCACAACGACTGCCTCTGCGCTTTGATGTCGAAGCGCCATTAGGGATGCTGCATGCAAAACTGCAGCATACGATTCCGTCATCCAGGAACAATAGCTGTGCAGGCAATCATCCCGCCACAAACCCGTTACTGAGAGATGACGACTGAGCCGCTCGCGGGTCCTTACCGATACACTCTGGTTCAGAACATCAGGACTGGCTTCGATATCTAATAAAAACCAGGCAGCCATCGGCTGCCTGTTTTCGTTTCACCCCGCCCGCTGGCCTGTCACTTTCGCCACAACGGCCTGGCGGTAAAATCCCTTTCATTACTCCTCAGTTTTGACTCCTCAGTGAATGTTCAGAAAAATATATAAACCATAACGGAAAGTTGACGGGGCAAGGCAATGCCAATCAATGCTCCCACCCTGTCGAATATTGGATTAGCCCCCGGAGTGACGCGTTTTTTGTGCGCGCTCAGTCCCCTTTGACTGACCGCCGCGCCCTTTTGCCTTGTTACCCGCTGCTCCTTTTGACGGAGGATGAGGTTTGGCCCTGGTTTTAGCGTTTTTGGCATTAGCATTTTTAGCCTCACCAGATTTTCCGCCACCTTCCGTTTTCTTTGCAATGTTCTGCCTGGGGCGCTCGTCTCCTTGCGTTTTTCTCACCTTGGGCTTCTTCGGTTTTCTCGGTTTATTCCCACCGGGCTTCAACCTGGTCAACGGTACGTTATGGCTGGGCACAAACCCCGGCTCCTGCTCTCGCACCAGGGTCTGACGGATCAGGTTTTCGATATCGGCGAGCAATTTCACCTCATCGGCACTGACCAGCGAGAGCGCTTCGCCCTCGCTACCGGCACGACCGGTACGACCAATGCGGTGCACGTAATCCTCTGCCACATTAGGCAGGTCGAAGTTGA
>JBFFJV010000240.1:0-4373 GCA_041555695.1 Thiohalomonadaceae bacterium
GCACCATCCATATGGGCCATCAGGCCAAAGCCACAGTTATCCTTCTCAAAGGAGGGATGATATAAACCGTTGTATTCTTGTTTCGAGTCGCTCACAACATGCTAACCATTTGATCGTGTTGACAAAAACGTCAAAAATTCGGGCAGCTGCCTGGGATTCACACAGGCAAATCGGCCAAGCAGTATACTGCCGGGCGGCGATCTGTTCAATTGTTGCGCGAAAGAGTCGCGAATTTGAGGGGAACGAAGGAGAAAGGGGTGAAGCCAGGATTAGCGACCGGCCGCCTGTCCTATCTCAGCCTGTAGTGCAGCGAAGCGGCGAATCCATGGCCCCGCCTTCTTTAGTGAAGCTGGCAGGCGCGTGATCGTACCCTTCGCGGCCTCCATTGTAGCGAAACGACCGTAAACCAGTGCGTACCATGGCTGACCATTTCGTTGACTCTGGACCACCACCAACTCACCCGGCAGTGAAAGGCCGCGCATCACCGCCTCAATAGAGGCCTCGTCGCTAGCCCCGGCCAGTTGAATCGTGTACTGATTAGGGTTCTGACTCCAAACCCAGGCGGTATCTTTAATCCCATCGCTGACAGGCATCACGGTGCCTGCGACAGACTTAACCGGAGCAGTCATCACCTTCTTAATCCCGGAGAAATCACGAATCCACGGCTTTACTTTGTCCGGCAGTGTCCTGGCAGCCACCTCTGCCTGCGCCCGGTCGGGGTAGCTACCCTGAAGCAGCACATGTAAGTTCTTGCCACCACGCTGCTGCGTAAAGCTAGCCAACGGCTCCTTAAGCCCGGGGTGCGCGGCAACAAACTCATCCAACGCCGGAGCCTCACTGGTGGCTAGCAGCTGCAGGGTAAAATTGCCTGCGGGCTGGGCGGCTACCCAACTGCTCTCCTTGATTTTTCCATCCTTCGCCACGGTGATGAGCTTTTTAGCAGCTGACTTTTTCGTTACCGGCTTCTTCCTGGCAGGCCTGGCTGGTTCACTCTTTTTCTCTTCAACGCCAGCCTCAGGTTTGGGTGCCTCAACCTCAAAGCGCAATACATTAGAGCGCTGCTTACTCGGTGTACTCACCTGCACCGCCCACGTCACTGGCTCCAGTCCGGTGGTGATCGTGATGTCCATGTGGCTGGAGTCACGTACTACCACCTGTGAGTTATCCAGCGCCTTGACCTTCCCCCCCCAGCTCACCGCCACCTTGCTTCCCTGCTCCAGACCACTGCCAAAAATAGTAATGGTTTGCGGCTGATCACTACCGATCACCGGGTCGGGAGATACACCTTCAAGGGTCAGTTTTTCCGGCTCAGCAGGTTTCTCTACAACTGCTGGCTCTTCTGTGCTGCCATCCGCCATCCCCGCAGGGAGTTCAGGCACGATGCTCGGTAGAGGTGGCTTAATCACTAGCGGTGGGGTAGTAGCCGCCTGCGGGGGCGAAACGGCCGCTTCTTGTGGGGCAGGCTCGCGCTTCGCTTCGGCCTGCGGCTGTGTCGGCACCGCCGCAGGTGACTTCTCACTCTGAGGCGGTGGCATCGGCGCCTCTGTAACGGCCGTATCTACCGCTGCAAGCTGTTGCGCTGGTGCCGTTGCTTCCTCTTCAGGTGTACTCACCGGCTGGATTAACGGGCTCTTCATCACTGCCTGTGCATCAAGTGGCGCGGCAGCAGGAGTTGGTCTGACCGCGACCGTTGGTGTTAACGGTGCACCGCAGCTGATCTGGATGCTTTCACCATCACGAATGACTACCGCCCACGGGTTGTCCTCATCGGCTATACGCAGCACCGGACGCTCTGCGGTCATCGCCATGCTGCTGTACTCATCCCCCCCCAACAATCCGTTTATTCGATCATGCATTCCCAGCACGGTGCCAATCAGGGCGGTTGCTGCTACCCCCATTCGAATACTATTAGCGGGGAACGTCGACCGTGTTGCACCGCCCTTGATCCGCTCCATCAGTAATACATGCGCGGCCTGATTCAGTCGTGCCGGTATACCCTGTGACTGACGATGCAGCTGCTTTAATTCAGCAACATTAAAGGGAGAGGCTCCGCTGTACCCCGCCTGTTGCAGGCGGTGCAGTAAATAATTGCTGCTGTCTGTCTCCTGCAGGGGCTTCAACTGTAGCCGGTGAGGAGGCGTTAGCTGCTCAAATCGGGATGAGGCTAAGCGGCTATCAATTGCACTGTCGGCAAACAGCAGTACCCGAATCAGCTTGCCATGCTCCCCTTCCAGGGATGCCAGGTGAAACACCATCTCCAGCGCATCATCAGAGAGTGATTGTGCATCGTCCACCACCAGCACCGAAAGTTGCTGCTCCAGCAAGGCATCAAGATGCTGGCGTAGCGCATCCAGCAGCTGCGACGCCTCAACCCTGGCCATATCCACGGCAAAGCATTCCGCCACCCGGGCAAACAGGGTATCCAGATCCACTCCCTGCTCACCATTGAGCCGACACAGTCGCCAGTGCTCTTCACTGCGCTCCAGGTATTTGTCGAGCAGGGCGCTCTTACCGATCCCCTCACCCCCTATAACCAGTAGCAGCTCCTCGCTGTACTGGGTAAGGTGCTGCAGCATATCCAGGTACTGCGTGCGCTCGGCATCAGCGTAAAAGAAACTGCTCCCGGCCCTGGATGCGAAGGGGGGAGTATGCAGTTTGAGTAGAGGGAGGTAGGGTGGGGAATCCGCGGAGTCGGGGGTACGGCGGAAGGCCAGTCTCATTGAGGCGCACCCTCGCCCTGAAAAAACATCACTCGATAGCCGCGCTGAATTTGCTGGTCGCGAGAAGAGAGCAGGGCCTCAAGCGCCTCCTCACGTGAGTCGAAGTGTTCACGTTGCACCCGTCCGGATGCCCCTTGAAATCCCCACTCCTTCACTAGCGACCAGCCTCCAAGTAGATCTTCCTGCAAAAACAGGTGGTAGTAACGGGGAGGCCGCTCGTTGCTATACGGGGTCTGTAGATAGATACGCATGAGCCTATCACTTTTGCAGTCCGGTCTCCCAGCCACCCTTATTTATTGTGGCACCCACTGGCGCCTTACACTAAAGAGTGTGCTTTATTCCGACCAGTATAACAAGATATTGTGTCTCGACAAGCCTCTAGGGAGATCAGGTAAGTTCCGAGGGATTAAACAGTTTTTGGTGTTCGATGATGGCGAAGCGATCCGTCATGCCAGCAATGTAATCGGCCACGGCACGGGCACGACCACTGATGCCCAAATCATGCTCCAGCACCGCTGCACGCTGCTGATAATTGTGGGGCAGTAACTTCAGATCGCTGAAAAAGGCCTCATACAACTCATGAATCATCCGCTGCGCCTTCATACTCATGCGGTGCACCCGATAGTGACGGTAGAGCTTTTCACGCAGAAACTGCTTTAACGCCTGGTGTGTCACCGTCATCGATTCGCTAAAGGCGATAAGTGAAAACCCCTGCTGCCTGACATCATCCATACTTTTCGGGGCAAAATCCTTTAGTAAGCGCTCACTATTCTGTAGCAGGTCGACCACCTGCCGATTTATCATACGGCGGATGATCTCATGAATAAGTCGCCGCCCGCTAAGCCTCGGGTGCTGACTCATCACCTCATCATACGCTGTAGCGAACAACTCAACTTCGCGTAGCTGCTCTACCGAGATCAGTCCGGCACGTAGCCCGTCATCCACATCATGATTATTGTATGCGATGGCATCGGCAATATTCGCCACCTGGGCCTCCAGGCTCGGCTGCCAGCCGTGTAAAAAGCGTTCTCCCACCTCACCCAACTTCTCGGCGTTACTTCTTGAGCAATGTTTAAGGATCCCCTCTCGGGTCTCAAAGGTGAGATTGAGACCGTCAAACTCCGCGTAGCGCTCTTCCAGCTGATCCACCACACGCAACGACTGCAGGTTGTGCTCAAAACCACCGTGTTCCTGCATACAGTGATTAAGCGCGTCCTGGCCGGCATGACCAAAGGGTGTGTGGCCCAGGTCATGGGCCAGGGAGATCGCCTCGGTAAGGTCTTCATGCAGGGATAGGGCACGGGCCGCAGCGCGGCCTATCTGTGCGACCTCGATAGAGTGGGTGAGGCGGGTGCGGAACATGTCACCCTCGTGATTAACGAAGACCTGGGTCTTGTACTCCAGGCGGCGAAAGGCGCCCGAGTGGACAATGCGGTCGCGGTCACGCTGAAACTGACTGCGGTAGTGCGGGGCAGACTCCTGATAACGACGACCACGGGATTTCTCATCTGTTGCGGCGTAGGGGGCAAGAGTCGAACTCATCTCAATGTCCTTAAAGGTGGCTGTCCAGTACGGAGCGGATTTGTTCGTTAGTGGCCTCATCGCTAATTACCGAATGGCCAAGTCCTTTCATTAACACCAGCCGTAATATGC
>JBFFJV010000241.1:0-4311 GCA_041555695.1 Thiohalomonadaceae bacterium
ATCTTTAAATCAAATAACAAGGCGTAGCAGTAGCCGAGAAGATCAAACGCCTCGTTGCGTTTACTGACCTGATCCCACTTCCCGCTGGGTAGCCGTATCTCTGCATTAAGTTCATCGAAGAACCATTTTTTCAGCCAGCTTGGGAAATGGATATATCCGGGACCTGGCACATCACGCTGCAGGTCGTTGAAGACCGCGTCTTTTATCTTGTCTGTGTTGATTAACAGCACCGGCACATCACCCCGGCTTTTTGATTTTCGATCGCTTCGCTTCGAGCTGTCTGGATAACTGACCTTGATTTTCGGTGCGGTTATGGATGAGCCACCCTTAATCAATCTGACTCGACTGTGTAACCCGTTGCGACGAAGACCGCGCCACCACTGGTAGGCGCGCTCTGTCACGCCGTCTTCACCACCTGAATCAACGCCGATGCGGTGTGGTCGCATTTCTCGCCCATCTGGTAACCGATAGGTGGCGTTCACCACCTTCTCGGTTAGCAGGTCCCAGTCTTCAATCCGGCCAGCCGGATCAATCTGAACGGGTTTTCCGTCCTCTGTTCTGTTTGAGTCGGTTATCTTGAATCGGTTAATGATCCACTTCTCACCCAGAAGGCCAACGCCATGCACCTGAACCTCGAAGCGGCGATCTTTGCCGCCCTGCACATCGACAGTGGCGATCAGGGCGCGTACACCTTCCGGTATGGTGTAGCGCTCGTATGACTCTTTGCGGTCGGTGTAATCCTGTGTCGATGCAGAATCAGCAAGCAGACGCGGCAGATACGGCGAACCCTGATCGACGTTAACGGTGGCCTTCAATCCCTCTTCATCACCGGTCAGCTCATAGGCGCGCAGCGCATTGAGGTAACGCTGCACGATGCTTCCCCACGTTTGATAAGCGGCCATCGCACCGGGCATCCAGTAGGAGGCAATCTTGCTGCTGCGCGGGGTGCCGGTGAGCCCGTAAGCGTTACCCTCGCGCTCGACCTGCATGCCTTCCGGTACCCAGATGCCGGTGGCTCGCATTTGCTCTTTATGTTCTTCACCAATAAAAGACCCGCACTCGGTGCAGACCACACCAACCTGCCCGGTGATTTCCGACTCGGTAATACCGAAGAGATCCCGGTTGTGCGGGTAGACAAACCCCTCAATCCCCGGCGGCTGCAGGTAGTATTCATTGCAGTGCGGGCAGCACCAGTAACGGCGACGCCGATCACCCTGGTTATACAGCGACATGATCCCACGCGTGGGCGGTGCCTCATGCGGGGTGCTCGGTTTCCAGTTTGGATCTTTTACCTCAAAGCCGGGGGACGATTCCGCAACCGTCATGCCTCGCGAAAGAAATGTTTGTGTCCGCTTCTGGCCGAGGTTGAAGGGCGAGCCCTCCTTATCGATATCCTGCGGCATGCGGTCGTAATCGGTGAGCGCCACATACCTGAAGTCATTCGATGACAGCTGGTTGATTGTGGGCCAACCGATACGCAGCGCCATCCCCGAACGGAACCACTTATCGAAGGTGTTGTCACCCGACGCGCCATGCACCAGCTGCGCCCCAATCTCTGGGCTATTGCGCAGCATGCGGTTAACTTTCAGCTTTGAATAGTCGCGGCCCTTTTCCTGTGACATCTGCACAACCAGCATGTCGCCTGGGTCGCACATCACATTGTGACCAATCCAGCAATCGACCAGTGACTGCGTTTTACTGGATCGCGCCGGACCCGCAAAAATCACCGCCTCATGCTTGCGGCTCGTAAGCATATCCATTGGCTCGATAAGCTCATGTGATACGCTCGGGTCCCACCTTGCTGCACCGCCGCCAGCAGTGCGTACATACACATACTTGGCAGCTGACTCACTGACACGCATCCGCACCGGAGGGCGAACCATCTTCGCCAGTTCGCGAGCTGCCTGAAAAGCATCAGCGTACATCGCCCAACGCCTCCAGCTTTTCCGCTAACCGCTCGCGAGCCTCATCTGAGGTACGCTCAATGCGCTGCAGGATTTCGGTGTCAGTAACGCCGTTTCGCTCAAGGTCATCGCCCATCGTCTCTAGCGTCATCACCACCAGCTTCACAACCTCAGCCAGAGCCTTGCGGTGTTCATCTTCAGGCACGAGATCGCCGGATTCTTTCTGCAGCTTGGTGCGCTCGTTCTCCGATTTGTACCAGTCAAGTCGCTCTTTCGGCGGCAGCTGATCGGGGTTATCAATCGTCTCGAATGTTCTAGCGCCGCTATCACCCAGCACGATGGCTGGTGCAGCTTGGCCAATGTGGTATACAGGATGTGTTCCACGTGTGCCGAAGGGCATCACATTTGCGGCTTTTAATCGCTTCGAGATCGTTTCTCGGGCAGGGCCAAACGCATTACTAAGCTGTGACAAACTATACAAAAATTTGTCATTTATATCAGTAACTTGCGATTCCTGCATTTCATTAACCAATTAACCTTCTGTATTGATGCCGAGACCATAGAGCCCCAAAAAACGCGGAAAAACCGCGCAGCTGCGTACCCGTGGTGACTCCAGTTGCCCTAGGGTCCCATTGCTTCCTGTTCTTACGTATGGGGCAGATACTGGGGAGGACCCGTTGATGTGATTATTAATTATTGATTGCCTTGCGCTTGGCATTGATTCTGTAGTTGAGATACTGAAACGTCACAGCCGACACGGTTGCTATGACTGAGCAAACGATACCGACAGCCGATGCGACCTCTGGAAGTGACCACAACGCAGTGGCCCCGGCTGTTGATGCGCCTGTACCAACTGCGACCTTTGTTGCAATTGGCGCGGCTTTCTCTACGAACTCTGCCAAGTGAATGTGCCCGCTCACACAACCCCCTTGAATGGGTATTGCGTATCAGTAGTGATCTTGTTTATCTTCATTCGTAGCCCGCGTCATGTGTGTGACGTGTGGTTAGGGTTGGTAATTGGCCTGCCAGCCTTTACCGGCCCGCCTCCCTTTTCCTTTTCGAGTCACCAAAAAGAAAAGGCCAGCCCGTTTCCGGGTGGGCCTTTCAGGAGTAAAACCAAAGGAGGTTGTGGATGCCTGGCAATAAAAAAGCCCCGGTCGTTTCCGACAGGGGCAGTTTCGTCAAACTAGGGAAATACTGCCATTCCAGTCCCGGTTTGTAAAGCCTCAATCATCACCGTTCTTTTTGCACTGAGTTTTCAGGTAGTTACGCGCACAGTCCACCCACACAGAAAGCCTCATGTATACCGCGTCATAGCGTGGCTTCCACGTCTCGAAGTACTTCGACTTGCTCACCCCGAGATAATCGGCCCTTATCTTCCAGGCATCCGCATGGGCGAACCTCACAGGCGCCATGACTTCCATCACCACCAGGTCAGCCAGCAGCCTTGGCTTGTCGTTCTCTCCGCTACCCCTGGCTACATTGCCTCGCCAGCGCTCACGGTAGGATAGCTCCATCGCCTCGCGCCACAGCTCGATGCGGATATAGCCGGCTACTGACGGGTCAAGCATATCCACCAGCCGCACCGCGTTGTAGTGCTTCTCCTTCATCCCGGCACACAGCGCCGCCCCATCCGCCATGGTCACTTCCGCCTTACCGCCAACCGCATCATCGAAGCGCTGCGTTTTCTCTGTCTGGATTGCCAGTGCCCCGTCCACCCCTAGCCTCACGCCTCACCTCCCCGTTTTCCCAATGCCGCAAACATCGCCTGAATATGCGCCTTCGGATCACCATGCGCCTCGACTACCACAGGCGCCTCATACGCCAGGCGCGGCCCTTCTACCACCGGCATCTCGAACCGCTCCCCATTCAGCGCCCTGACCACAATCGCCCCGTATACCCTGTTGAACAGCGGCCTGCTCTTGGCCTCTGGTGCATGGTGGAACTCATACGCCCCGATCAACTGCACCGCATGCCACACCTCCGGGTGTCGCCAGTCCTTGTGCACCGCCTGCTGGTATGCTTGCTCCACCGTCGGCAGGCCGACATCCTCCGGCCTCGGCATGCACAGCTCACGAAAGCCCTGCCATGTTGGCCACCAGTCGCCAGGCATCGACCTGCTGCGCTCGATACCCATGCGAACCTGGTCAACCGTCATGTCACGCATATTCCACACCCACTCCTCAGCCGTCTCAGTCAGCATGGGGTTGCCGTTATCATCGAGTACCGGGTTGCCTTCCTCGTCCAGCTTCATCGCATAGCCGAACGAAGAGGTCCAACGGTGCCCGAGGTTAGCCGACATCTTGGCGAACACACGAACAGCAATCCGCTCCTGCTTAGATCTCGGTAGTTTCGCTATGGTGTTGATTGAACTGTCTGTCCTGCTCTGCTGCTCGCTCTGCTGCTG
>JBFFJV010000242.1:0-4257 GCA_041555695.1 Thiohalomonadaceae bacterium
ACTTACCTCCTCCACATAACCCAAAGTACGCGGGATATCGTTAAGATAGCCCGGCTTGCCGTCGCGATGATTGAGGCGGGCGAAGATGCCAATCGCCTTGAGGTGACGCTGTACTCCCATCAGGTCGAACCAGCGCAGGAACTGGGCGCTCATCGGTGCGCGGATAATGCCGTGGTCCAGCGCAATGTCGTGATAGCCCTGTACCCACTCTTCGACCTGTTCACGCGGCCAGTCGATATAGCAGTCGCGCAGCAGCGAGACTAAATCATAGGTAACGGGGCCGTGTACCGCATCCTGAAAATCGAGGATGCCGGGGTTGTGCTGGCACACCATCAGGTTGCGCGAGTGGTAGTCGCGGTGCACAAAGACCTGCGGCTGCTGCAGTGCGTTGTCACAAAGCAGGGCGAATGCCTCATCCAGCAGGCGCTGCTCCTTGTCACTCAGTTCCAGCCCCAGGTGGGTGCCAAGGAACCAGTCGCGGAACAGCGCCATCTCCCGCTGTAGCAGCGCCTCATCATAGGGCGGCAGGTCATCGGCGGGGACACAGGTCTGCATTACCGCCAGTGCTCCCAGGGCGTCGCCGTAGAGACGCTCCACACTTCCTGCATCAAGGGCATCAAGGTAGAGCCGGGAGCCGAGGTCACCGAGAAGCAGAAAACCCTGCTCCAGATCCTGCTGCAGTACCGGCGGTACATTCAGCCCCGCCTGCAACAGGGCCTGACCAACGGCCACGAAGGGGCGACTATCCTCCTGTTGTGGCGGTGCATCCATGGCGATGCGGCTCTCGTTATCGAAAGTCACGCGAAAGTAGCGGCGGAAACTGGCATCGGAAGAGGCCGGGGCGATCTCGTAATCGGGCAGGCCCAGCTCCCCGGATAGCCAGTGGTTCAGTTGCTCAAGACGTTGCGGCACGGTGTGGTTCCTGTGTTAATTAGGCGTCCATTATAGAGTAAGGGCACCTCTAAATATCCATAGGCACGCATTTTTCGCGCTGAAAATAGTCAGGGGCGCAAAAAAATGCCGATGCCCGCAACGCGGACATCGGCATGGTGCTGCGGTTAACGGCGTCGCTTAGAAGCGGAAGCCGACCTTGGCACCCAGGGTATCGATACCACCTGTGCGATCGGCCTCAAAATCAAAGTTGAGCAGACCCAGGTTGAGGTTCAGACCGACAAAGTACTTGGTCTGGGTGAAGTCTTCTGCCACCAGCCCGGCAGTCGCGGCTGCCCCGGAGGGGGTGCTCTCTACCCAGTTCTGGCCAACGCCCGCATAGGGGGTAAACATCGCAAAGCCCTTGGAGATAGAGACATCCAGACCCATGGTCTCCACAGCCAGCTCGTCTATGCCATCAAGCTGCGACCAGCTGAAACGGGTGGAGACTGCCGGCATCGCCATGCCGCCCTCAATATTGGCATAACGCAGCTCAAGGCCGGTAACGCTGATATCGGTATTCGAGGTGGAGGCGTACATCAGCCCCACATCAAAGCCCATTGGCAGCCCCTTGTGCAGATGCAGCTTGGGGATGGTCAGGTGGCTCTCACCACAGCCACTGCAGGCGGTATTGAAGACGGCACGGTTTTCCAGCGAGGTATCGGTCATCTCGATACCAATATCAAAACCGATAATACCCAGCGGCTCGGCCGGGGTTAACCCCTTGTAACTGGTGGCCGCGGCGAGATCCTCGGAGAGCAGCTTGAAGTTTGCCTGCGACAACGCAGACACATTATTAACATCTGCTGCCTGAACCGAACCGGCCCCCAGTGCAACAACCAGTAAACCTGCCAGACTACCCCTTTTCATCATTTTCTCTCCTCAAGTTATTCGTTTATCTGAAAACATTATGCCAAAAATGACGATCCGACAACGCGAACCGCCTCACTCTTTAACTTTTATTTTGTAATTCGCGCCAGCGATGCAGGCTCCACTGACGCATATCATCGGCAATCAGGTAGAAACAGGGCAGGGTCAGCAGGATCAAAACGGTGGCAAACAGCAGGCCAAAGCCCAGGCTTACCGCCATCGGCGAGAGGAAGGCGGTCTGCCCCGAGGCGAAGAAGATCAGCGGCGAGACCCCCAGGAAGGTGGTAATGGTGGTTAGCAGGATGGGACGGGCACGCACCCTTCCCGCCTCAATCAGTGAGGCCTCCCGTCCCATGCCCTCAGCATGGCGCTTGTTCGCAAAGTCGATGAGAATCAGCGAGTCGTTGACCACGATGCCGGAGAGGGCGAGAAAGCCGACCACCGAGAGAAACTGCAGGTGGTAATCAAACATGAAGTGACCGCTCACCACGCCGATAATGCCGAAGGGGATGGAGAACATCACCACCAGCGGGTCGAGCAGCGATTTAAACAGCGCGGCCAGGATAAAGAAGATCACCAGCAGTGCCAGCAGCATCGCCCTGAACATGTCGGCCATCGACTCGGAGGTCTCCTTCTTCTCACCCAGCCACAGCAGCTCATAACCGGGATAGCGCTGGGCAAAATCGGCATACTGCTGCTGCACCTGCGCGGTCACCTGCAACGCGGTACTGACCTTGGGGTCCACCTCCGCCTCTACTGTTACCAGGCGGCGCTGGTCGCGACGGTTGATACTGCTCAGCCCGCGATCCACCACGATATCGGCCACCTCACCGAGGTAGACGCTGCCACCGGCAGGCAGGGTGATGCGCAGCCGCTCAAGGCTCTGTGCGTCCTCGCGCAACTGCTCGGGGTAGATCAGCCGTAGCGGAATACGCTTGTCGCCCCAGTTCACATAGAGCAGCTCCAGCCCCTGAAAACCGGCACGCACCGCATCGGCCAGTTGCGACTGGGTCAGCCCCAGCAGCCTGCCGCGCTCGTTGAGGCTGTAGCGGTACTCCAGCTTGCCCTCCTCCATATCATGATTGACATCATGGGTGCCGGGCAGGCGGCGCAGGGAGGCACTCATCTCCCCGGCGATAGCACTCAGCTGTCGTACATCGGGGCCGCTGATACCGATCTCGATATCGGCCCCGCCCGGGCCGCCCTGGGCACGCAGGATGGAGAGGCGCTCGATACCGCTGAGGACCGCCAGGCGCTCGCGCACCACATTAATCACCTCTTCGGTGTCGCGCTCGCGGGTTCCCTCCCAGCCGAACTTGAAATTGATCAGCGGCGTTACCCAGCGCTCGACAAAACTCTCCGGCGCCAGCGGCTTAAGGTCGATGATCATCTGCACCTGGTTGCTGCCGAACTTCACCCGGTTAAAGCTGACAAAGGTGACGCCCACATTGGTCAGCAGGCTGGAGAGTTCATTCTCATCAAGCTCGGCAAAGATCGCCTGCTCCATGCGCGTGGCCAGCTGTGCCGTATCCTCCAGGGTGTTGGTACGCGGCGCCTCTACATTGACGAAAAACTGACCGGCCGTGGAGTGGCCGAACATCTGGAACGGCAGACGTGTCATCGCCACGGTAAGGGCGATTAGCAGCAGCGCCACGGTGGCGCAGGCGACAAAATACCGGTTGCGCAACGACCACTTCAAACTACTGCTGTAACGCTCCAGCAGTGCCCCCCAGTCGATGCGACCAGCCGAACGTGATCGGGCCTGCGGCGTCGGCCGCAGCAACTCGGTGGCATGCGAGGGGAGTACCACAAAGGCCTCCCACAGCGAGCCCAGCAGTGAGAAGGTAACCACCGCGGGGATCACCGCGATAAAGGCCCCCATGGTGCCGCCGATGGCATACATCGGCAAAAAGGCGGCGATGGTGGTGGAGGTGGAGGCGACCACCGGCCAGAACACCTCGCGCGCCCCCAGCTTCGCCGCCTCACGCGGCGCCATCCCCTGCTCCATGTGGCGATAGATGTTTTCGTTCACGATGATCGCATCGTCCACGATCATCCCCAGTGCGATGAGAAAGGCGAACAACGAGACCATATTGATGGTGTAACCGAACTGCTGAATCAGCACGGTGGCGATGAGAAAGGCGACCGGGATCCCCAGCGCCGTGACCAGCGCCACACGAAAGTTCAAGAACAGGTAGAGCGAGAGCAGCACCAGGACCAGACCAATCAGGCCGGACGACTTCACCGTATCGAGGCGGTTCTTTACATAGATCGAGAGATCACTGAACAGGCCCACCGAAACGGTGGGCGGCAGCTCGGCACGTAGCTCGTCGGCCAGCTCCCGCACCTTGAGCGCCACATCAATGGTGGAGCCCGAGACGCTCTTGTTGACAGTCAGATTGACCGAGGGCTCACCGTTAAAGCGCCCCAGGGTCCGGGCCTCCTCCAGGCGGCGCT
>JBFFJV010000243.1:0-4245 GCA_041555695.1 Thiohalomonadaceae bacterium
ACCCTCAGCCGCCGTATTGAGGCGATGGAGGCATGGCTGGCCAGGCCCGAGCTGATGGAGGCCGATGCCGATGCTGAGTATGCCGCAGTGATCGAGATCGACCTTAATGAGATCAAAGAGCCCATCGTCGCCTGCCCCAACGACCCGGATGATGTGAAGCTGCTCTCCGAGGTCGCCGGAGAGGCGGTACAGGAGGTCTTTATCGGCAGCTGTATGACCAACATCGGCCACTATCGTGCTGCAGGTAAGGTGCTGGAGGCCGATGGCGGTGCGGTGCCAACCCGCATGTGGATCGCACCTCCCACCAGGATGGACGAGCACCAGCTGACAGAAGAGGGCTACTACGCCATCTTCGGTAAGGCGGGCGCCCGCACCGAGATGCCCGGTTGCTCGTTGTGCATGGGTAACCAGGCGCGTGTTGCCGATGGGGCGGTGGTCTTTTCCACCTCTACCCGCAACTTCCCCAATAGATTGGGTAAGGATGCGATGGTCTATCTGGGCTCCGCCGAACTGGCAGCAGTCATCGCGCTACTGGGCAAACTACCAACCCCGGAAGAGTATAGGGAGAAGGTCGCCATGCTCGACACCATGGGGGAAGATGTCTACCGTTACCTTAACTTTGACCAGATCGAGGAGTACCAACAGAGCGCCGGTACGGTCAGCATCCCGTTGTCGCAGCTAGGTTAGGTGGGAATAACTTGTTGTAATTTAATTCGTTTTTCCGTTTAGGACGTATGCTTGCTATAATGTTGTGCTTTGTGGCTTAGTTGGCCACAGGCGCTCTCCTGAAAGCCGCCCGCTAGAATGCTGCAGGAAGGAGCAATCACCTTTTGCCAAGGTTTTACGGAAGAAGTAAGTATGCACAAAACAGTCATTGTCACTGGTGGTGCCGGTTTTATCGGCTCCGAGGTGAGCCGCCAGTTAATCAATGAAACCGATGTCACGGTTGTCAATGTGGACAAACTGACCTATGCGGGCAATCTGGAGTCGCTGCAGTCGGTTGCGGATAACCCACGCTACCATTTCGAGAAGGTTGATATCTGTGATGCGGTAGAGGTCAAGCGAGTGTTTGAGCAGTATCAACCCGATGCCATTATGCATCTGGCAGCAGAGTCGCACGTAGACCGTTCTATTGATGGTCCGGCTGAGTTTATCCATACCAATATCATTGGGACCTATACTCTGCTTGAAGCAGCCCGCAGCTACTGGAGTGCTCTGGTGGGAGACAGGAAGGACTCTTTCCGTTTTCATCATGTCTCCACCGATGAGGTATACGGCACTCTGGGGGAGACCGGTCTCTTTATCGAAGAGACTCCCTATGCTCCTAACTCGCCATATTCGGCAAGTAAATCCTCTTCAGATCATTTGGTGCGTGCCTGGTACCACACCTATGGCTTGCCAGTGGTCACCACCAACTGCTCCAATAATTATGGTCCCTTTCAGTTCCCAGAGAAGCTTATACCGCTGGTGATCCTCAATGCCATTGCTGGAGAGCCTTTGCCCATATACGGCAAAGGTGATCAGATCCGTGACTGGTTGCATGTGGAAGATCACGCGCGAGCCCTGCGCCTGGTACTGGAGAGCGGTGTTCCCGCTGAGGTTTACAACATCGGCGGTCATAACGAGAAGCAAAACATCGAGGTGGTGAAGACCATTTGCGCAATTCTCGATGAGCTGGTGCCGCAGCATCCCAACGGTCTAGCCAGGTACGAAGAACTTATCACCTATGTCACGGACAGACCTGGTCACGACCAGCGTTACGCTATTGATGCGGGTAAGATCGAGCGGGAACTGGGTTGGACGCCGCGCGAGACATTCGAAAGCGGAATCAGAAAGACTGTACAGTGGTACCTCGACAACCAGGTTTGGTGCGATCATGTAAAGGATGGGAGCTACCAGGGTGAACGACTGGGTGTGATTGGAGAAGAGCAATGAAAGGGATAATCCTCGCTGGTGGTTCCGGTACCCGTCTCTATCCGATTACCCATTCGGTCTCCAAACAACTGTTGCCGATTTACGACAAGCCGATGGTCTACTATCCGTTGAGCACACTGATGCTGGCGGGGATCACAGAGCTCCTTCTTATCTCCACCCCGCAGGATACACCGCGCTTTGAGCAGTTGCTTGGCAATGGTTCCCAGTGGGGCATCTCCATTCAGTATGCGGTACAGGTCGAACCAGAAGGGCTGGCCCAGGCCTTCATCATCGGCAAGGAGTTCATTGGTGATGATAGCTGCGCCCTGGTGCTTGGCGATAACATCTTTTATGGACACGATTTCGAAAAGAAGTTGGTGCGTGCGGTAACTAAGGAGCAGGGGGCAACGGTATTTGCCTATCATGTGCGTGATCCCGAGCGCTACGGCGTTGTTGAGTTTGACGAAAGCGGGCAGGCCATTAGCCTAGAGGAAAAACCGATAAAACCGAAGTCGAATTATGCGGTAACAGGACTCTATTTCTTTGATAATCAGGTTGTTGATATAGCCCTCTCCATCAAGCCATCGGAACGAGGCGAGCTTGAAATTACCGACGTTAATCGCACCTATCTTGAGAATGGGGAGTTGACCGTTGAGCACATGGGGCGTGGAATGGCTTGGCTCGATACGGGCACACATGACTCACTGATTGAAGCGGCCTCCTTCATTGAGACCATTGAAAAACGACAAGGGTTGAAGGTAGCGTGTCCTGAAGAGATTGCATTTCGGAAGGGTTACATCAGCGCGGAACAACTTAAGGCCCTGGCGGAACCGCTGTTAAAAAACGACTACGGACAGTACCTGATGCGCCTGCTAGATGAGCGGGTTTATTAAGTGAATGTGATTGATACCACCATCCCCGAAGTAAAGATCTTTGAGCCACGTGTATTTGGCGATGAGCGCGGTTTTTTTATGGAGACCTTTCATCAGCAGCGCTTCAATGAGGCGGTAGGATGTGATGTTACCTTTGTACAGGACAACCATTCGCGCTCTAGCCAAGGGGTACTACGTGGGTTGCATTACCAGATCCAGCAGCCGCAAGGGAAGCTTGTGCGTGTTAGTGTTGGTGAAGTGTTCGATGTGGCGCTCGATATTCGGAAATCATCCCCCACCTTCGGCCAGTGGGTTGGTGCGGTGATTAGCGCCGAGAACAAACGTCAGATGTGGGTTCCTGAGGGGTTTGCGCATGGATTTTATGTGATCTCTGAGAGTGCCGAATTTCTCTATAAAACCACCGATTACTACGCTCCTCAGCATGAGCGCTGCATTATCTGGAACGATGAGCAGTTAGCCATTGATTGGCCGCTGGTGACGGGTAGTGAGCCGGCCGTATCTGCCAAGGATGCAGTGGGCGTAAGTTTTGCCGAGGCGGACTATTTCTCATGACAGGGGTACTTCTGACTGGGGCTAGCGGACAACTAGGCTGGGAGTTGCAGCGACGTTGCCCGGAGAATATTGAGCTTTTCCCCTTTGCAAGTGCCGAACTTGATATTCGTGATGAAGCAGCGGTGTTGGCATTGGCGGATAAAATCAATCCAGATATTATCATCAATGCCGCAGCCTATACAGCGGTGGACAAGGCAGAGAGCGAGCGGGATCTTGCCTATGCGGTGAATGCCGATGGTGCTGCGCATTTGGCGTTGGCGGCTAAACAGGCCGGGGCTCGGTTGGTTCAAGTCTCTACCGATTATGTCTTTAACGGCTCGCGCTCCTCGCCCTATCTTCCCGATACCGCGACCTCGCCATTGGGTGTCTATGGTGAGAGCAAGTATCAGGGAGAAGTACGGGTGCAGCAGATCCTGCCGCAGGATAGCGTGATTTTACGTACCTCATGGGTCTACTCTTCTCATGGTAATAATTTCGTAAAGAGTATGTTACGACTGATGGCCGACCCGACAAGAGATGAGTTGGGTGTGGTTGCTGATCAGGTGGGTAGTCCAAGCTATGCAGGTACGCTTGCCGATGCGGTCTGGGAACTGGCCCAGATGTCGGATGCCACTGGTGTTTTCCACTGGACCGATGCAGGTGTCGCCAGCTGGTACGATTTCGCACAGGCTATCATGGAGGAGGGGATAGCACTTGGTTTGTTGACTCATCCAATTGATGTGATGCCCATTCGTACGTGCGATTACCCCACTCCAGCAAGACGCCCCGCTTATAGTGTGCTGGATAAAACCACCACTTGGGAACAACTCTCTATGGCACCGCAGCACTGGCGAGAAGCGCTACGCGATATGCTATCTGAGCTGAAGGCGATATCGGCAGAGTAGGG
>JBFFJV010000244.1:0-4243 GCA_041555695.1 Thiohalomonadaceae bacterium
ATCGCCGTGTGGTATCACCAGAGGGAAATAGTAAGGCGCAGTCACTGGTGGCCGAGGTGATGGAACTGCGCAGCAGCTTTGAGTGGCGTGGTCTGGGGGGGGTACCGAACAGTGCGTTGCAGATTAAAGCGGAGTTCTCCCGGTTTGATGCCGAGAAACGTTTTGCCATGTCAGAGGTTAAGTCGACCGAGGTCAAGGGGTGTGACTGCCCGAGCATTTTGCGCGGGGTCAAACGCCCCTCCGACTGCAAACTGTTTGGTACTGTGTGTCGCCCGGAGAATCCGGTGGGCGCCTGTATGGTCTCCTCCGAGGGGGCGTGTGCCGCCTACTGGAGTTATGGGCGCAACGCGGGCACGGCAGCATGAGTATGAAAAAACTGAACACCCGCGACGGTGTGGTCGAGATGAGCCACGGCAGTGGCGGGCGTGTTATGGCACAGTTAATCGATGAGCTGTTCGTTAAGCACTTCGATAATGAACTGTTGGGACAGGGAAACGATTTCGCAGCCTTCACTCCGCCCCCCGGTCGTCTGGTGATGAGTACCGATAGCCACGTGATTACCCCGCTGTTCTTCCCCGGTGGCGATATCGGTTCATTGGCGGTGCACGGCACGATTAACGATGTCGCGATGTCGGGTGCCCGGCCACTCTATCTTGCCGCCGGATTTATTCTGGAAGAGGGCTTTTCCCTCGCCGAGCTGGAAAGGATCGTTGTCAGTATGGGCCAGGCCGCGGCGGTCGCCGGAGTCCCCGTGGTGACCGGTGATACCAAGGTGGTGGAACGCGGTAAGGGCGACGGGGTGTTCATTACTACCACCGGTGTGGGGGTGGTACCCGAGGGGGTGGTTATCTCCGGTGAGCGGGCACGCGCGGGCGATGCAATTCTCGTTAGCGGTTCGATGGGCGACCACGGTGTGGCCATTATGTCGAGTCGTGAAAACCTCGGTTTTGAAACCACGATTGAATCGGATTCAGCGGCCTTACACACACTGGTAGCGGCAATGGTTGAGGCGGTGCCGGATATACACTGTCTGCGTGATCCGACCCGCGGCGGCCTTGCCACGACATTAAACGAACTGGCACAACAGTCTGCGGTCGGGATGAAACTGCAGGAGAGCCGCATTCCGATCAATCCTGCGGTGAGCGCCGCCTGTGAACTGCTCGGACTGGACCCGCTTTACGTGGCCAACGAGGGAAAGCTGGTTTGTCTCTGTGCTCAGCACGATGCACAACGGCTGTTGCAGGTGATGCAGGCACACCCGCTGGGTCAGCAGGCGGCGATTGTCGGAGAGGTGGTAGAAGATTCGCACAATCTGGTGCAGATGGAGACAGCCTTTGGCGGTAGCCGTGTGGTCGACTGGCTGGCCGGTGAGCAGTTGCCGAGGATCTGCTGATGCTGCTTCGGTTCATCGCCACGTGATGTTATGAGCGCGCAACAGATCCGCATCACCGGCACTGTGCAGGGCGTGGGTTTTCGCCCGACGGTGTGGCGGCTGGCCCGTGAGGACGGCATCCGCGGCAATGTGTGGAACGATAGTGACGGGGTGCTGATCCACGCCTGGGGCTCAGCAGCGGCGCTGCACCACTTCGTGCAGCGGTTGCGAGTAGAGTCACCACCGTTGGCGCGTATCGATAGTGTCGTCTGCACGCCGTTAGATGAGGAGAATACTCCGCCGGAATCATTTCATATTACCGAGAGCCAGACCGGTAAGGCCGGTACGGCGATTGCGGCCGATGCGGCAACCTGTCCCGAGTGCCTGGCGGAGATTGTTGACCCGAACAATCGCCGTTATCGCTACCCCTTCACCAACTGTACCCACTGTGGCCCGCGGCTCTCCATCGTGCGGCAGATCCCCTATGACCGCGCCCACACCAGTATGGCGGCGTTTACCCAGTGTCCGGCCTGTCAGGCCGAGTATGCCGACCCGGCAGACCGGCGATTTCATGCACAAGCCAATGGCTGTGCTGTGTGCGGTCCTCAATTGTGGCTGGAGGATGGTGAAGGAAAACGCCACTTTGCGGAGGCGCAAACGGATGCCATTGAAACGGTGGCGCAGCTGATTCGCCAGGGCAGGATCATTGCGATTAAGGGCATCGGCGGTTTTCACCTCGCCTGTGATGCGGGGTGTGATGATGCGGTTGCGTCCCTGCGCCAGCGCAAGCAGCGTTATCACAAGGCGTTTGCACTGATGGCACGCGATGTGGAAATGGTCGAAGTGTATGCCGGGGTGGATGCCACTGAGGCCGCGCTCCTGCATGATTGTGCCGCGCCAATCGTCGTATTAAATCGCTCAGCTGAGAGGCTGGCCGCGGCCGTGGCCCCCGGCCAGCAGACACTCGGTTTTATGTTGCCCTATACCCCTTTACATCACCTGCTGATGCGTGAGTTACAGCGGCCCATCGTGTTGACCTCGGGTAATCGCAGCCATGAGCCGCAGGTGACAGAGAATGAGGAGGCGCGTCAGCGGCTTGATGGCATCGCCGATTACTTTTTGATGCATGACCGTGACATCGTTACTCGCCTCGATGACTCGGTGTTGCGCCTGGCCGACGGGCAACCACGTTTGCTGCGTCGTGCAAGGGGCTATGCACCGCAGCCCATGTTGTTACCCGAAGGTTTTTCCGATCCCGGAAATATTCTGGCAATGGGGGCGGAACTGAAAAATACCTTCTGTCTGTTAAAACCGAGGCAGGCGATCCTGTCGCAACATATTGGCGATCTGGAAGCGGCTGAAACATACAGGGACTACCGGTATAACCTGCAACGCTACCGCCAGCTGTTTGATTTCAAACCGTCATTAATCGCCGTCGATGCACACCCTGACTATCTCTCAACCCGGTTGGGGCATCAGATCGCCGCCGACGAGGCGATCCCCCTCATCGAGGTGCACCACCACCACGCCCATATCGCCGCCTGCATGGCAGAACATGGACTGCCGCTGGAGTGTAACAAGGTACTGGGCGTCGCTCTGGATGGGCTGGGCTACGGTAATAATGCAGAGCTGTGGGGCGGTGAATTTCTGCTGGCCGACTATGCGGGCTATCAGCGTCTCGCTCACTTCCGGCCGGTAGCGATGCCGGGCGGTACGCAGGCGATACATGAACCGTGGCGCAATACCTATGCACACCTTGCGACCGCCCTGGGGTGGGAGCAGGTGTCAGGGCGCTATAGTGAGCTGGAACTAACAGCTTTCTTAAACCGTAAACCGCTGGCGAGTTTGCAGACGATGATGGAGAAGGGGCTGAACAGCCCCCCCGCCAGTTCTGCCGGACGCCTGTTTGATGCGGTGGCCGCGGCACTGGGTATCTGCCGCGACAGAAGCGGGTTCGAGGGGCAGGCGGCAATAGAGCTGGAGGCCCTGGCGGCTCCCCATTTTGCCGGGCAGAGGGAGCATGCCTACGGCTATGAAATAGACGGTGAGTGTTTGAGCTGGGCCCCTCTGTGGTCGTCATTGCTGGATGACCTTCAGACCGGGGTCGCACCGGGGATGATTGCCGCCCGTTTTCACCTTGGTGTCGTATCAGCGGTGGCCCAAACAGCGGTCAGACTGTGTGCCGAATATGGAGTGCAGACGGTCGTACTCAGTGGCGGAGTGTTTCAAAATCGTCTGCTGCTGGAAGGTGTCAGTCAGCAACTGCATGAGCAGGGGCTGGAGGTACTTTCACCCGTAGCGATACCAGCCAATGACGGTAGTCTGTCGCTGGGACAGGCGGTGGTTGCCGCTGCGATGACCCTGTAGGCGCGCTCTGCGACTGCGAAGGGGAGGGGGGCACGAACGTTTCGCGGCCAGAGGCCGCTCCTACAAATGCACGGGGGGTATTATTCTGTAGGAGCGCTCTGCGACCGCGAATAAGCCGGCAACAACATTACTTACCAGGGAGGGTATGTATGTCATACAAACAGGGAAAGAACCTTCGCAAGGGGCGGGTATCATCCCCCGGAAACGTCTACCTCATCACCACTGTGACGCATCAGCGTCAACCCATCTTCAGCTCCCTTTCGCTGGCACGCATAGCCATCAGGGCACTCTATTTTCATGACCAACAGGAGACCCTCAGCACACTCTCCTACGTACTGATGCCGGATCATCTGCACTGGCTGTTTCAGCTACACAACGGTAGCCTCTCTGAAGTCATGCGGCGCTTCAAAGGTTACAGTTCACGACAGGTTAATTTGCAGCGTGGCGGCAACGAAGGCGTGTGGCAGGCGGGTTATCATGACCATGCCCTGAGAAAGGATGAGG
>JBFFJV010000245.1:0-4241 GCA_041555695.1 Thiohalomonadaceae bacterium
CGCCCCTTAATCAACTCCAACTCAGCCGATGGCGCAGGCGCTAGCTGCTCAGCGGTTAGATTGCTGGCAACCGCTTCCTCTTTTTTTGCCACCACGATGATCACTGTGACAAAGAGAATAGATACCAGGAAAAAAAGGTGCTTAGTCATAAGGGAGACTCCAAACGCTTAATCGCGGAAATTGGTAAATTGCAGCGGTAGCTCCAGCTCAGCGCCCTTGAGCAAGGCAATAGCCTGCTGCAGGTCATCACGTTTCTTTCCGGTAATGCGTACCTGTTCTCCCTGAATTGAGGCCTGTACTTTCATTTTGTTCTCTTTAATGAGCTTAACGATCTTCTTCGCCACCTCTTTATCAATCCCCTCCTTCAGCACCAGTTTCTGACGCGCACGCATGTTGCTGGTCTCTACCCCCTGCTTCTCCAGACTCTGGATGTCGAGACCCCGTTTAACCAGTTTCTGATTCAACACCGTCATCATTTGGTCAAGTTGAAACTCACTCTCCGCCTCCAGCGTCAACCCCTCCTTAGTCTCTTCAATCCTGGCATTGCTACCCTTAAAATCAAAGCGGGTGCTGATCTCTTTATTGGCCTGATCAACGGCATTAGTTAACTCATGACGCTCAAGCTCGGAAACCACATCAAATGAAGGCATTGTTATCTATTCCTCTTGTTCAAATTACGGCCGCTACCTTACACCATCACGGCAGGCGCGGTCATATTACCGTTCAGAATTAGCTGCCGCACATCAATACCGTAGGCATTGGACTCCAGGATTTTCTTAATGCGCATGGGATTATCACGCTTCTCCTGAAGTTCAAGGTTCATCATTTTTACCTCCGGGAAGGCCTGCTTGTTACGATCCAGCACCAGGGTAAGGATGGGGTTGAGACGACGCTGGCGATTAACTGTCATCACCACACCGACCTCACCACTCTCCAGTTCCACCAGGCTACCGATGGGGTAGATACCCAGGCACTGAATAAATGACTCCACCAGCTCCTTGGGAAAACTTTTTGCTGCCGCCGCATACATCATATTCAATGCCTCGTGGGGGGAGACCCCGATGTGGTAGGCTCGATCGCTGGTTACCGCATCATAGAAGTCGATGATCGAGACAATAAGGGCATAACTATTGAGTGCCTTCCCCTTAAGCCCGCGAGGATAACCACTTCCATCATAGCGTTCGTGGTGAGACAGCGTGATCTCCAGTACCGCAGGCGGCAGCTCGTCACATCCCTTGAGAATGGCATGGCCCAGCTCGGGGTGGCGTCGCATCAGCAACAATTCCTTATCATCCAGGCGTCCGGGCTTATTGAGGATCTCAGCCGGGATCTGCATCTTGCCAACATCATGCAACAGCGCCCCCAGCCCGAGGTGGTGCAGTTCCCCCTCCTTCAGCCCGAGAAAACGTCCGAACAACAGTGACAACACACAAACATTAATGCTGTGCATTGAGGTATATTCATCACGATTTTTAAGCTGGGTGAGCCACACCAGGGCATTTTCATTTTTTACAATATTATCGGCCAGACTCTCCGCCAGCTCACGTGCCCCACCGGTATCAATGCTCTTGCCCAGACGCACATCCTGCAGTACACCACCAATATAGTCCCTGGCAGAGCTGTAGAGCATGGTGGCCTCAGGCAGGCTCTGGTTGAATCCCTGCTTATCCTCATACTGAATCTTCTGCCGTGGTGGCCTGCGATTAAGCCCCCGGGTTGAAAACCGCACCTTTGCGGGCGCTACTGCCTGCATCGACTCCGCCGCCGTCCACTCCACACTCTGCTCCACATCGATGAAGACAAAGTCGCAACTTTTTCGCAGCAACTCAAGCTCATCCTGATTACGGATGGGGAAGCCCTGAAACAAAAACGGCGACTCCAGCCAGGGACGATCAAGCTCAGCCACATACATCCCAATACGCAGTCGCTCTACCTCAAGTTTTTCGTGTTCCCTTTTCTTCATTCAGCACATCCTATGTGGACGCCTTTTTTTACCGCACCTCATCCCCGCGGATGGTGTGTGGCGTGCAGTCCCTTCAGACGCTCCTGCGCGACGAAGGTATAAATTTGTGTTGTCGACAGCGAACTATGCCCCAGTAACAATTGCACCACCCGCAGGTCAGCACCATGGTTCAGCAGGTGGGTGGCAAAGGCATGGCGCAAGGTATGAGGGGAGAGCGACTTGCTGATCCCTGCCTGTACCGCGTAACGCTTAATCAGCTGCCAGAAGGCCTGACGGCTCATCGCCGACCCGCGCTTACTGGGAAACAGCGCATCAGAGCGCTTTTCACCTAATAATAGACCACGCCCCTCGTGCATGAAACGCTGCAGCCAGTGCAGCGCCTCCTCACCGAGTGGCACCAGCCGCTCCTTGCTCCCCTTCCCCATCACCTTTACCAGCCCCTGCTGAAAATTGACCTGCAACAGCTGCAGGCTCACCAGCTCCGTGACGCGCAGGCCACTGGCATAAAGAAGCTCCAGCATCGCACGGTCACGCAGTCCCATCGGCGTAGTAATATCGGGGGCCGCCAGCAGCTGCTCCACCTCCTCCTCGGTAAGTGTTTTGGGCAGGGGACGTCCTAGCTTGGGGGCATCAATACGCGCGCTGGGGTCTTCTTTAAGTACCGACTCACGTAACAGATAACGGTAAAAACGCCGTATGCTGGAGAGCAATCTGGCACTGGAGCGGGGCTTGGCCCCCGCTTCCACCCGCTGTTGCAGGTAGGCCAGCAGGTCATGGCGCGCCGCACCGAGCAAATCAAGACCATTCATCTGTAACCAGCTGGCCAGCGATTGCAGGTCGCTGCGATAGGCACTCAGGGTATTTTCGCTCAAACCCCGCTCCAGCCACAGGGCATCACTGAAGCGCTCGATGAGTGCAATATCCTGTTCAGGTATCGATTCAGACATGACCTTCATGGTGCAACAACCAGCTCTTTATCTCCAGCAGCGGGCCGTTTTTCTGCCCCATATATCCCCCTAAGCCCGCGCCGCTCACCACCCGGTGACATGGAATCAGGATCGGCAGCGGATTGGCACGACAGGCACCGGCCACCGCGCGAGCACCGGAACCGAGCTGGGCTGCCACCTCTGCGTAGCTTCGTGTCTCGCCTACCGGTATCTGTTGTAACAACTGCCACACACGTTGCTGAAATGAAGTGCCACACACCGGCCGCAGTACAGGCTGCGGAAAATGACTGTCGCGAAAGTAGTTATTGAGCAGCTGTACCGCCTGCACCGTGGCCGACTCAAGCGGCGGAATGATCGGTCCGGCCTCTAACTGAAACTCGACAGCACATAGTAGACCCTGCTCACTGCGAAGCGTAATCAAGGGGACACCGGGGATCGGTGATGCTAGCACCGCCTGCGAACTATCGGGGCTTTTCGCCGAACTAACCCCGCTCACCCTGCAGTCTCAGCTGTTGCAGTTCATGACGCAATACCGAACGGCGCTCGGGACTCTCCGTGATCCGCAGCAACTGCCGGTAGATAAAGGCAGCATCTTTAGTTAAACCCACCTCACCAAGGCTTTTGGCCGCCTGGTAACGGGCAGTCTGTGCCCAGGGATCCATACTGTTGTTGTCGCCAAGGGTGGCTGACTGCAGATAGAACCGCGCCGCCTCGGTGTGCAGCGACTGTGCCTTACGTGAGTCGGCCATCCAGAACAGTAATTCGCGTCGCAGTTTAATAGCCGCAACATTCTCATACATCCCCGACAGCAAGCGGAAGGCCCGCTCATGTTCCCCCACAGCCTGCAGATCGAAGAGCAACTGTACTACCTGATCGCGTTGCTCATCGCTCAACGCAGCAACCGTGGGCATTAAGGCCGATAGCAGGCTATCCGCCTCAGCATAGTCACCTGCCAGCAAAAAGACCTTGGCGCGGCGCATCTGCCAGGCAAACCGTGCCGTTCCCCCGGGAGGCTGAGGTAGTTGCTGTAACAGGCTAGAGGCAAGACCAAGCTCAGCACTCCTGATTGCCTCATCCACCAGGCGATAAGCAACACTCTGCGGTAATTTGTTCTGCTCTACGTAACGCTCACTCTGCAGATAGAGACGTCGGAGTAATGCCACACCCTCATCACCCATCTCATCAAATAACGACAACAATGCCTGGTGCGCCTGCTCACGTATCCCCCCATCTACACCGCGTAGTGCCAGCATGACATAGAGCGAACGCTTGCGTACCGGGTAGCGCAACTCCGTCTGTTCAGCGGCACTAAGCCAGGCCGCATCGTCACC
>JBFFJV010000246.1:0-4240 GCA_041555695.1 Thiohalomonadaceae bacterium
CGGAGAGATTTTTATTCACAAATACTGTGGATAAGTTTGTGGACTATTTGGGTACACCGGCCTGAAAGCCACGTCACAGCTGAGCTTTTCTTAAATTGATTGTTTTTTGTCCACAAAAATCATTTCTATATTTATCAGTAAGTTACATTGTATTTAAAGCATATAATTGTAATTTACCATGATCTATACACAACATAGGGCATCAAAATGCCGCTTTGTGCATAAGCCTATATATGAGTCAAGAGTCAAAGCGTTACAAACTGACAAATTTTATTATTTATTCACCTTGACAGAATGGCGATTTGTACTCCTGTTTGTGTAGGAGAAAGACCGACAATTTAGCCCCATCTGCTCTGTAATATTTAAACAAATGTCGCTAACTCCTTGTCCTGTCTAGCGTTTCGCGTTTATCCACAAAATCTGTGGATAAGTTTGTGGACAATTTGGGAAGATCGCCCGCGATCCCGCATGCTGCGGCGCTCCGTCACAAATTGTTCATATTCTGCACAAGAAAATTATACCTATAAATTCAATGACTTATAACATCATGCACATTACAAAGTACGTTAGTACCCACTATCATCACAGCCCTTGATAGTTCGTTTTGCCGGCTGTGAATAAACTCATTCTAAATCCCTACTCTATTTTCCCCACCCTGCCTGTTAGCTTGCCGCCTCACCCCACCCTTACTTACAATGAGCCACCTTCAGCCGCAGATAAGCAGAAAAACACGGTCAGCTCGTGGAAAAAATCTCCCAATATATCGACCAGCTCAATGAATGGGTCGGACGCCTGACCGCATGGCTCACCCTCGCCATGGTCATCGTCACCTTCGTAGTGGTCGTGATGCGCTACCTCTTCGACCTCGGCTCCATTGCCCTGCAGGAATCGATCACCTTCATGCACGCCATGGTTTTCATGCTGGGGGCCGCCTATACCCTGCGTCACGAGGGGCACGTGCGGGTCGATATCTTCTATCGCCGCTTTGGCGAGCGCGGTCGCGCCTGGGTCGATCTTCTGGGGGTGCTTCTTCTATTGATACCGGTCACCCTCTTCATCACCTGGGTAAGCTGGGAGTATGTCGCCAGTTCGTGGGCACTACGCGAGGGCTCACGTGAGGCGGGCGGCCTGCCCGGGGTCTACCTGCTCAAGAGTGTGATCCCGCTGATGGCCCTGCTGCTGTTGTTACAGGGGGTAGCAATGGGGTGGAGAGCCTTCTGTGTACTCCGTAAGACGGCGACAGAGCAGCAGTGGCGCCAGCATGACGCCTGAAATCATGGCCATCTTACTGTTCCTCACGGTCTGCCTGGTGCTGCTGGCCGGCTTTCCCGTCGCCTTTTCGCTGGCCGGCACTGCACTACTCTTTGCCTTCATCGGCGACAGCCTTGCACTGTTCGACAGCAGCTTCCTCGAGGCGCTGCCCAACCGCCTCTACGGCATCATGACCAACGAGAACCTCATTGCAGTGCCGCTGTTCGTCTTCATGGGGGTGATGCTGGAGCGCTCGAGGGTGGCCGAGCAGCTGCTCGAGACGATGGCGGCACTGTTCGGCCCACTGCGCGGTGGCCTGGCGATCTCCGTCACCCTGGTCGGCATGCTGCTGGCCGCCAGTACCGGCATTGTGGGGGCCACCGTAGTGACCATGGGGCTGTTATCGCTGCCCACCATGCTCAAGCGTGGCTACAGCCCGGCTCTGGCCACCGGTACCATCTGCGCCTCCGGCACCCTGGGGCAGATCATTCCGCCCTCCATCATTCTTATCCTGCTGGGCGATGTACTCTCTTCGGCCTATCAGCAGGCGCAACTCGACATGGGGATCTGGTCCCCCGAGGCTATCTCCGTCGGCGACCTGTTCGCCGGGGCCCTGATCCCCGGGCTATTGCTGGTCAGCCTCTACATCCTCTACCTCATCGCTATCGCCTGGCTCAAGCCCGAGAGCAGCCCGGCGATGCCCCTCGAAGAGCGCGGTGGCTATGATCGACAGCTACTGCTGCGAGCCCTCAAGGTACTGCTGCCACCACTGGCACTGATCATCGCCGTACTCGGCTCCATCCTCGCCGGGGCAGCCACCCCCACTGAGGCGGCCTCGGTCGGTGCGGTCGGTGCCATCCTGCTGGCCATGGCACAACGCGCCTTTAACCTGGCAACCCTGCAGGAGGTGATGCAAGCCACCACCCGCATCACCGCCATGGTGTTCCTCATCTTCATCGGTGCCTCACTGTTCTCACTGGTATTCCGCGGATACGGTGGCGATGAGATGGTGGAGGCACTGCTCACCGACCTGCCCGGCGGCGTCTTTGGTGCAATGCTGGTGGTGATGCTGGTAATGTTCCTGCTCGGCTTCATCCTCGACTTTATCGAGATCACCTTTGTCGTGGTTCCCATCGTCGCCCCCATCCTGCTCACCATGGGACTCGACCCGGTATGGCTGGGCATCATGATCGCCATCAACCTGCAGACCTCCTTCCTCACCCCGCCCTTCGGCTTCGCCCTGTTCTACCTGCGCGGCGTCGCCCCCGCCGAGATCAGCACCATGCAGATCTACAAGGGGGTTGCCCCCTTCATCGTGATCCAGCTGCTTGCCCTGGGCGCACTGGCACTGTGGCCAGAGCTGGCCACCTGGTTGCCTGGAGTGATCTACGGGGAGTAGTGCCTGCCACCTGTTTGGGCCATGTGTGTGAGACATCGACGCGCTAGCAACCTGGTTCAACAATCACCGCCCCAACTCACTCCCCCATAGGCACAACTGGTAATAAAAGCTGACGCCCCCAAAGCAAAGTTTGAGAGCTGATGTCTGCGGTTAGAACAAAATGTACGGCAGTGAGTAACTGGCTTTCGGAATATATTGGTTAACAATCTGTAACATTCTTCCACCTTTCATAGCGCTTTACCTTCCCGTCTTATCGTAATACCGTCATGAAATCGGGAAGCAGACCATCTTCCTGTACTCATTAATTAATGTGTTATGCAGATACCGTGTCGTGCAATATTTACGATGTCTATCTAACGTATTATTAGGATAAACAAATGAAGATACTTAGCATCATACTATTTGCATTTGTATGTACCAATGCCTATGCAAACGATAAGTTAAATTGCCTGCGAGCTTCTTATTTAGATTATACAAGCCATGTAACCAAGTACTGGTCAGCAAAGGAGCAGGCGTTCAAAAGAACTCATCCAAAATTACACGCGCAGTTCTCATACCTTATTACCGAGCAAATAAATCATAATAAAATGCAGGAGATTACCATTGACTACATAATAGAAAATCATCCTAAAGAGCTTAATCTAAAGGGTAGCTTATATAATATGGTTCCTCGATATAAACACTATGCTCAGGAAATATACAGAGAATTAAGAACTATCACTGAGTTTGACCAGCTTTACTTTGAAACTGAAAGTTATAAGAAAGAGAATAAAATGCCTGTGTACGAAGACCTGAAAGCTGCTAGTAAAGTTTTAGATGAATTAGACAGTGAGCCATCAGTAATTGAGCAAAAAAATCTGGCCTTAAGGAATTCTCAAAGAATGGTTTCCAGTTTATCTTGTGGCTCCTGACACGCTAAAACCGACTAACTTCATCGGCAGGCCTTCCCACTGGTTTGTGCAAGCCTCACGGCCATTACATCTAAATCAGAGATAGACATTTGTCATTATTAAACCAGTTTTCTCTGTTTGCAGAATACAATCAGGTAATGAATCGTCGGCTTTTTGATGCTGCGGCTCATCTGGCTGAAGAAGATCTCAACAAGGACCGTCAGGCGTACTTTAAATCGGTACTTGGCACACTGAATCATATTCTGGTCGGTGATATCATCTGGCTCAAACGTTTCGCTGAACATTCCTCCAGTAAACACGCTTTGTCGTATATTTCCGGGTTAGAAAACCCGGCATCACTCGATGTCCTTCTTTATGGGGACTTACATAATCTAAGAGAAGAACGGGAGAAGATAGACGGGATTATTATTCAATGGATAGGGGGACTGTCTGAAGCGGATATTGCTGGCGCTATCTCTTATACCAATATGGCGGGGGACTCTTTTAACAAACCCTATTCCAGCCTGATCAGTCACCTGTTTTTGCATCAGGTTCACCATCGGGGACAGGCCACCACCCTGTTGTCGCAGTTCGGTGTGGACTTTGGTGAGACGGATCTTATCGAGTTCATCGATGAGTGTGGTGCATAAATAACTTTTTATCGGGGCAGTTTACGCGCCGCCCCGACTAACTTAATCAA
>JBFFJV010000247.1:0-4227 GCA_041555695.1 Thiohalomonadaceae bacterium
CCTGATTTGATTGTCGACTACGAATTTAGGAGAATTGAGATGAAAAAGTTTATTTCTACTGTTGTGGTTGCTATGGGTCTTGGCTTTGCAGGTTCCGTAATGGCTGCTGACAATGACGCACCGTTCACCGGTAACGTGAAGATTATTGCTGATGATACTGGCTGCCCTATGTTGTCGGGTGCTGTAACTCTGGGTGTTTCTGCCAGTGTTCATGGTATGTGGGCCTGTGATGAGCAGTACAATGTTGTGAAGGTTGGCGCATGTCATGAGGGCGGCAGCCGTACGCCTGCTGTTTGTGCCTGGTTGCCAGGGGTTGATGGCGTGGTGGGTACCGTTGATGATGTGCTGAACTACGACACCTGCACCGAAGCGCTTCTTGGCACAATCCCTGACGGTCAGGAGCCTGACTATAATGCGTTTGTTATCGGCAGTGGCGGTGGTTCCATCGCTGGTGTTGGCCTCGGTGGTCGTTGTGATGAGGGTAGCCTGCCCGCCGTTGAGTTCTTTCAGTAATGCGGTTTGACTTGCCGGGATGTTATCCCGGTCGTTGAGAAATTCGGGGCGGTTATTATACCGCCCCGTTTTTTTTGTCGGAAGCTTATTGTTGGGTGTGCATGCAAGCACCGGTTGACATTCTCTTTCAGTTATTGATGAGTAGTTTTGTCGATTTAAGATACCATCTCCTGGCAAAGAATCTTCTGCGATGCACCTCCGTGGGGGCCGGGAACTGTATGCTCATTAGCGTTAGAATGGAGACTATAAAGACGTAAAAGAGGATAGTGGTATCTCCTTGATTCAGGAGGAGTCCGGAACCCGGGCTATCTTTTCTCGCTATTTGCCTTACCTGTTGTTCACGCTACTCGCTGTTGCCCTGGCTAATGCGCCGTTGGATGCCGTGTCCGACTCTTTTGAGCTATTCCGGCCGCTGATTAATTTTGATTATGTTGTTGCGGCACTGCTGGTTGTCGCCGGATTTCGAGTGTTAGGTCTTGTCACACTTGTTTTTTCATCGCCAGTGATATCTTCACCATCATTACACAAATCTTCCCGGCCATTGTTGATTTTTCTGAGTTGCTTGGGCTGGCCCGTTTCATTTTCATGGCATCCTGGACCTATATCGGTGCATTGGCGCTGGTGATAATTTACACGCTAGTCGTTGTGCTGTTGTTTATTTTTCTTGGTCGGCGTGGTGACCTGAAGTCAGGTCTTGTTGTGTTAAACATTACTCTGGCTTTCTACCTTTATCATGTTTATTTCGAGTCAGAGACTCAGTATTCATTTAAAAAGAATGCGAGAGAAGGTACGTATGTTTCAAGTCAGGTTGTCAACTACTTCAAATATCGCTCTAAGTTTGCATATAAACACTACGATGGTACACCGTTGAAAAAAGTGAACTACATTGGTGAAACCGGGGCGTGGTACCAGCAGGTGCAAGATAGCCTTTCGGAACGATCGTTACTGGTGGTGAATGAGGCCTGGGGGGTTAATCTTAACCCTAAGGTCAACGCGGCACTCCTGAAACCATTGCTTGATCGCCGTGATGAATTAGTTAACCTGAGATATGGTGAAGCCAGTTTCAATGGCTACACTATCGCGGCTGAATTGAGGGAGTTGTGCTCTCTTTGGCCCAATACTCACAAATTGAAATCTGTTGAAACCGGTTTTGAAGATTGCCTGCCTAACCGTCTGCGCACCGCAGGGTATTCCACTATGGCATTGCATGGCGCTAAAGGCGAGATGTATGACCGAATAAACTGGTACCCGCGCGCGGGTTTTGAACAACAAACTTTTTTTGAGAGTAAACAGTGGCCAGCCAGGTGTGTATCGTTCCCGGGTGCCTGTGATTTAGATTTACGCGATGAAGTTGTAAATTTCTTTCAGTTACCAGGGAAACGCTTTATGTACTGGTTAACCCTTAATACACACGCGTTTTATGATTTAGCTGATTTGCGCAAGGATGTGATGGACTGTGAGGCGGTTGACGTGGCAGCGGACAGCTCAACCTGCAGGTATTTAAAGTTACAAGCACAGTTCTTTTATGGGCTGGCAGAAATGGCCTCTGACCCAGGTATGGCCGGTGTCACTGTGAGGGTCATTGGGGATCACCCCCCTGCACTTCGCAAGGCCTCAGAAAAAAGTAAATATTTTAAGGAGAATGCTATCGGGTGGGTCGAGTTTTCCATACCTGCTCGGGGTATGGCATTACTGGGTGATGCTCGATAAGAAGGACATTTTATCGTCGCATATATCTACTCTTTTTATGGGTACGTCCAGTGATGGGAGGCTGAGCATACAACAGTTCCGCATTACCGAACGACGCCTCTAATCTATACCCAGCTTATTGAGGCGATAACGCAACGAACGGAAGGATATTCCCAGAGCCCTGGCCGCTGCGGTCTTGTTGTTGTGTTGTTGTAGCGCCTTTTCAATTAGTTGTCTTTCCATCTGCTCCAGATAATCTTGCAGGTTAGCGCCATTTAGTTGTGGTTCCCGTTGGGGGCTGGATTGATGTTGCGCAGAGTTTATTTGCAGATCGTCTTCGTAAATCGTGTTGCCATCACAAAGGGTTAATGCTCTCTCCAGAATGTTTTCAAGCTCGCGCACGTTACCAGGAAACGGATGGTGAAGGAGCGCTGATAGTGCCCCATCATCAATACTGGGTATGCTAAGGCCGATTCTTTCGGCTAGTTGTTCAATGAGGTGCTGTACCAGCAGAGGGATGTCTTCTGGTCGCTCTCTGAGGCTGGGGATGTGCAGTTCTATGACGTTGATGCGAAAGAACAGGTCTTCGCGAAAATCCCCGTGTGCCACGAGAGCGGCAAGATTCTTGTGGGTGGCACTAAGAATACGCACATTGATATGCTGTTCCTGCTGTGCACCAACGGGACGCACCGCCTTTTCCTGAATCGCCCTGAGCAACTTGACCTGCATCCCCAGTGGCAGGTCGGCAACCTCATCGAGGAATAGGGTACCGCCGTTGGCCGCCTGGAACAGTCCTTCCTTGTCACTGTTTGCTCCGGTAAAGCTCCCCTTTTTGTGACCGAAGAACTCACTTTCCATCAGTTCCGAAGGGATGGCTCCACAGTTGACGGCAATGAAGGGCATATCTGTTCCCAGCCCCTGAGCGTGGATCATTCTCGCTACGAGTTCCTTGCCTGTACCCGATTCGCCACTGATGTAGACCGGAGCCTGGCTTCGGGCCAGTTTTTTTATCATCTGGCGGATAGACTCTATAGCCCGGGATTGTCCCAGTAGCTCTACGTCACCGTTTTTTTCATTCGCTGTAGAGTCATTGCCCCGTAGGCGCAGGGCACTGTTGACCAGTTCACGTAGTGCCTGCAGCTCTACCGGCTTATTGAGAAAATCAAAGGCCCCCGCCTTGAGTGCTTCAATGGCGGTATCCATGTTGCCGTGGGCGGAGATCATGGCGACAGGTAGTTCGGGCTGGAGTTGCTGAATATGGCGGATCAGCTCAATGCCATTACCATCTGGCAGGCGCATATCGGTAAGGCAGAGATCAAATGACTCATTCTGTAGCAAGGCCTTGGCTTCGGCCACGGTCTCCGCTTCGCTGCAGCGGATATCCATGCGTGAGAGGGTGAGGGTGAGCAGCTCGCGGATGTCGGGTTCGTCGTCGACGATCAGGGCGTGGGGCTGTGTTGGTGTGTTGTTGGGCATGGCTATTCGATAGTTGTGCGCTGTTTGGCAAAGTGTAAGCGAAAGCGGCTGCAGCTGTCTTCGTCTGGCTCATAACGTAGTTTGGCATGGTTGCACACCGCCAGCTCCTGTGCGATGTAGAGTCCCAGCCCGGTGCCGCCGCTCTCGGTGGTAAAGAAGGGCTCGAAGATGTGGCTGCGGGCCTCTTCCGGTATGCCGGGGCCGTGATCGATGATATCGAGGTAGCCCCACTCCTCGTTCTGGCTGTCGGCAACAAGCTCTACCTTGGGGTTGGGGGTATCGGCAGCGTGGCGCAGGCCGTTTTGACACAGGTTGGTGAGGATCTGGCGCAGGTGAACGGGGTCGAAGTAGAGCTGCAGTGCCTCTTTTTTACAGTGCCAGCGGATGGCGTTTTTCTCCTGGCCTTCGCCCTGCAGAAATTCGCTGCAGAATTCATCAAGCCAGGGGGCCAGTTCAAACTGTTCGCCATGTGACTTGTCGCGGCGCCCCAGTTTCAATACATCCTCGATGATGGTGTTAATACGCTGGCTATGATTTTTAATGATTTCG
>JBFFJV010000248.1:0-4201 GCA_041555695.1 Thiohalomonadaceae bacterium
GCGAAACGTAATGGGCATGTTCAGAACTATTCTCCATAAGAGCACAGGGATAAAGAGTAGAAAAGATAGTAGCTTATTCGATGGTACTATTCCTGTTTTGAGTGGTGACTGGAATTTGGGGAAAAACAAGTACAATCTTCAGGTATTGTTTTTGTGCTTAATTTTACTGGCATACAATTATGTCCCTGTGGGGATGTACTTTGTCTTTGTAAGTATTCTTCTGATATTTTCGGTATTTAATTCAATAGAACGAGTTGAGTTGACAGTTCCTCTTTTGAAGTGGGGGATGCCGTTCTTTGTGGTTATTTGTGTCGGCCTTATAAATTCTCATAGCAATGATCTATATGATGCGCTGAAAGACGTTTGGTATATATTGAAGTATGTCGTGTATTTTTCGTTTGGTTATGCTTTATGGATGTGTTTTTGCGATAAAAAGGTAGTGCTAGCCTCATTTGTTTTGGCTGGAACAATTGATAGCCTAGTTTATGTGATTAATTATATTCGAAATTTTGGAGTGGGGTTTGTTGAGAATGTGGATGTGTCCAGGCAAGTTATGGGGCATGGAAGCTTTACCATTACTATCGCACTGTTGTTTATATTCCTTACAGTGGAATCCAGAACGATAACCTCGAAATCCCTAAAGATTACACTGTGGTTAGCGTTCTTGGTTTGTTCTGCTGGATTTCTATATATGTTCTCACGATCACAGTGGCTGGTTCTTTTAGTTGGATTGTTCGTGATGATGTTTTCACTAAATAGTGGTTGGCATAGAGTGATCTGGACGACTTTGTTGCTGACGTCCTTGCTGGCGGCATTACTGACTGGTCTTCCTTCGGGCGCAACAGATGCGGGAGGTTTTTTTGAAAAATTTGAGCGCACAGTTAGTGAGTTGAAAGTTTCGAAATATGAGAACGAGAGTGATATCCATATGAATTGGCGTGGATATGAGTCATTTAAGATTATGGAGGTTTATAATGCAGGGAGCATTTATGATAAGTTTTTAGGACGAGGGTGGGGAGAAAGTGTTCCGTTAGACACGATTATCACTCTTGACGGTAAGCAATTCTCAGAGATAACCATGTTCCATAATGGTTATCTTTATATTTTATTGAAAGCGGGTATTGTAGGACTTGGACTCTATGTGATGTATTTTTTTGCATTGATCGCATATGCCTATAAAAAGAAACACAGACGTACAGAGGATGTTGGATTGGTTATGATTGCGCTAGTCATATCATTATTGCTACTTACTATAGTGAACATGGGGCCGTTGAATATTAATTCTACAACATCCATTAATGTGCTGATAGGAATGCTGTTTTCTATGCTGATGCATAACCAAATAAGAGATAGCAAGGCAGAATGACTTGTGAATAAAATAACCCATAATTCGGCAACAAGTGTTCATTTGAGGTTAAGGTTTTTATCAAGCAATATTGGTTTCCTGGGTTTTAATGGACGGTTAAGGTGCAGTCGCTTGCGTGATGTGTCACGGCAATATGATATATATTAAGCTTTCTTTAATGGCATTTTCCCAGGTGACAGACTGTTTTTTTAAGTGGAGTGCAGGGTTTTTAGATCATCGTTTGTCAAGTGTGCAGAATGTTGGGTGCGACCCCGTTGAAATACATAAGCCAAGAATTATTTGCATTGGGGTTCGTGTCGAAGTATGAGACTTGGCGAGCGGTTGAAATCTCGTATTGATGAGCGTCTGCGTTCGGTCGCAGGCAGTTCGCTAGTGGCCTTCGTATTGCGGATTTCTGCCGCACTACTTTCCTTTATTTTCAGCATTGCCATTGCCCGCTACCTTGGAGCGGAAGAGACCGGCCTCTACTTTTTTGCCATGACGCTGGTGTTTATTGTCGCTTCGCTGAGCCGCCTGGGGCTGGATGATGTGGTGGTAAAACAGGTGGCTGTGAGTGCCGGGCACGCTGATTTTGCTGCCATCGGTCGACTCTTCTGGCACAGTTTACGACTGGTCCTGATTGCCGCTACATTGGCATCAATGGCCCTCTATCTGTTTGCAGTAGAACTCTCTGATAGAGTGTTCTCAATGCCTGGTCTTGGTGTTACTTTGGGGCTCTTCAGTGCCGTCGTGTTACCGCTGGCGCTGGTCAGTCTGGTGGCCAAATATCTTCAGGGGTTACATAAATTCCGCGAGGCCGTCTTTCTTGAGACGACGGCGATTCCGTTATTCAGTCTGCTGGCCCTGCCTCTGCTGTTGCCGCGCTGGGGGTTAAACGGAGCGGTTGCCGCTTACCTGCTTGCCGGGTTGCTGGCAGTGTTGCTCGCCATGTGGCTATTTCGGCGTAATCAACCAGCTAATCTTTCGCTAGGCCCCGGCGTGCATGTCGATTCACAAACCGCGCCGTACGATGTGAAGGCACTGGCCACCAGTCGTCGAACTCTGTTTTGGGTGATGGCCCTGAATCTGGCGGTAGCCTGGAGCGCCAGCGTGATACTGGCCGTCACCTCTACGGCCGAGCAGATGGGGTTCTATCAGGTGGCCTATCGTACCTCGGTGATGTTGGCGCTGGTACTGGTGGCGGTGAACGGCGTTGTCGCCCCGCGTATTGCAGCGAGCCATGCGCGCGGGGACAGGGACGGGCTGTGTATGACGATTCGTCATGCGAATTATCTCATCATTGCTGTGGCGACTCCTGCCGTGATCTTTTTGTTGCTGTTTTCTGAATGGGTTATGTCGCTCTTTGGCGAGGGTTTTTCCCAGGCGGGTAATGTGCTGCTGGTGCTGATTGTGGGTCAGGCGGTGAATCTTGTGGCCGGGCCGGTCGGCCAGGTATTGACCATGACGGGCCACGAGAAACGGCTGCACCGCGCCTTTGTTATAGCCTTTCTGGCGGGCCTGCTGGTGGGCGTAGCATTGATCCCTACCTATGGGGCAGTGGCTGCGGCAGCGGCCACAGCCGTGTCGGTTGTTATTGTGAATTTACTGGCCTTTGCTGATATGGTTAAGTGCCTGAAATTAAATCCGCGTGATCTTTTTATTCCATAAGTGTCGTTGCCAATGAAAGAAAAACTAAGCACGCCGGTTCGATTGTATAGCTGGCTGTTGCAAAAACCGACAGACCGAATCTTCAGCCTGTTTTATCGCCTGAAATACTTTCCGCACCTGGATATTAAGGGGCATGTTGTGCTTAAACATGGTTTGCGGATTCATCAGTATCTATTGTGTAAATCACTTTTGCGCATTCACTTTAAGGGTAATAACTTACTGGGACGAGATACTGAAGTTCAAGGTTCAGGTGTGCTTATCTTCGGGCTCAATAGCTATTGCGGCAGCCGTTGTATCTTCGGGGTGAATGAGCGGGTGGAGATTGGAGATAATGTAATGCTCGCTTCACACGTGACGATTAGGGACACCGATCACGCATTTGGCGACACAGATATTCCTATGTTGCAGCAGGGGATAGAAACGGCCCCGGTGCGCATTGGAAATAATGTCTGGATAGGTCATGGGGCTATTATCCTGAAGGGAGTAAATATCGCAGATGGTGTGGTGGTCGCCGCAGGCTCGGTGGTGACACGCGATGTTGGCATTAATGAAATAGTGGGCGGGGTTCCTGCCCGCCTGCTTAAGCGGCGTGATAGCGATGAATGAGTTCTGGCATCTCCCCGATTTTTTCGTCATTGGTGTACAGAAGGCGGGGACATCGACACTGCATGAGTGGTTGCGGGCACAGCCGGGTGTCTGCCTGCCAAAGATTAAGGAGACGCACTTCTTTAGTGATGATGCTACATATGCCCGGGGTGTAGATGAATATAGCCGCTGGTTTAACTGTTCACCGGGTGCCGTGGTTGGTGAGGTCGACCCGGAATACCTTTTCTTTCCCCAGGCCTTGCCGCGAATCGCCGAACAGACAAGCGAGGCGCGATTCATCGTTATCCTGCGTAACCCCTATGATCGCGCCTACTCGCACTATCTGATGACGCAGCGACGCGGATACGAACCGCTTGATTTTTCGATGGCGCTGCTGGCAGAGGAGGAACGTCTGTCTAATGGTGGCGTACATGCCTTCGCTCACCACAGCTATCTGGCTCGTAGTGATTATGGCGATCAACTTTATCGCCTGAGTGAGTGTTTCCCCGAGGCAGATTACCTCTATCTGCATTTCGACGAAATGGTGTCGGAGGCGACCCGGGCAGGGGTGTTCGCTAAGGTCTGTCGCTTTATCGGTCTGGA
>JBFFJV010000249.1:0-4197 GCA_041555695.1 Thiohalomonadaceae bacterium
AGAAGTGGAAATAGAGGGCGTTGGGTAATGATGGGCAATTTGCCGTTTGCGCTCCGCAACTCACTAGTTTAATCCGTTCTCAATATCACCAATAAACGCCTTCAAACCCTGCTCGTAACCGGGCTGGCTCTGCAGGAAGCCGCCATTATGGCCACCCCGCATTTTGAAGAAGCGTTTCGGTAACGGCGCTGCCGCATAGAGTTTTCGCCCCAGTTCATAGGGGATGATCTCATCATCCGGGCTGTGCGCCATGTAAAGAGGGCTCTTCAGCCTGCCGATACGCTCCTCGCTATTAAATTGATAGCGCAACAGTAGTACCGGTGAGAGAAGCGGAAAGAGGTGTTCCGCCATGTCTCTGGCGCTACTGAAGGTCGACTCCAGAATCAACGCTGCTGGCTCCACCTGCGAGGCCAGCTGTATTGCTACTGCCCCGCCCAGTGAGCGTCCAAATACAATGATCCTGTCCGCGCCCAGCCCTCTCTGCTCGGTCAGGTAGTGCCACGCCGCTGCCGCATCCAGATAAAGCCCCTGTTCAGAAGGCTCACCTTTGCTACGGCCATAGCCCCGGTAATCGATTATCAGGACATTCAGTCCCAGACGGTGGAAAATCGCCAGCGAGTCACCACGGTGTGAGATATTGCCGCCGTTGCCATGAAGGAACAGCAGTGTCCTGGTTGCGCCGGGGTGTGCAATGAACCAGCCATGAAGCGACACACCATCTTGCGTGACCAATGCGACATCTTCATACGCCATGCCCCACTGCGCGGGCGTCTCCCTCAGTTCCGTATAAGGATAGAACGTCATCTGTGGCTGCTGCAGATAGAGCCAGCCATTGATCACGGCCAGCCCCGCCAGCAGCGACGTGAGCCCCCTCAACACGGCCCGCCCCATCAGGCTATGGCCCTAACCAAAACCACCAAAGGAGTCGACACAGCTGCCACACGGTTTTTTCATCTTCGCGGCACGGCGCTGCGGCCAGTCCTCAAGTCCGGCACGCCAGTCGGTGACAAACAGCTCTAACTTCTCCTTCTCATCACTCTCATGCGCGGCACAATTGGTTGTGAGATGGACCAGCACCTCACCCGGCCTTGCCGTACTCACCGTGATCGACCACTGCATCGCGTGCGGATTATTAGGGCAGCTGAAGCGCACTCCACCATTAATCAGCTCACGGTGAATCGTTGCCTCGCCCCAGGCGGTGCGGATCTCCCCGCGACTCCCCTGACTCGTCATCACCTCTTCGATTGCAGCACACCACTCCGGCAGATTGCCCACGTCGATATAGCGCTGCAAATCGCCCTCGGATATTCGCACCTGCGCCTTGCCATAGATCTCCATCAGCTCCCCCTTCTTGTGTTGCTATATTCAGGCCATTTTTTCTATATAGTCGGCCATCTTTTGTGCCTGTTCCCGGTAGGGATTCCCCGCATCTGCCAGCATTAGCGTTAGCAGCGGTCGCGCTTCATCGTAACGCTGCAGGTGCTGTATTAACAACTGCGCCTCCATAAGGTGGTAACGATTCCTGTCGATACTCACCCCGTAGCGCGCAGCGGCATCATGTAATAACCCGTAGGCCAGCTCATACTCCCTGCGGGCAAGGGCGGCTTTGAGCAGAATACCATTCTGTCTGGGCGTGGCCAGGACAAACTCCCGGCTCAGTTGCTGACAGCTCTTCACCACCTCCAGGGCACGAGTCGTCTTACCGGCCTTTAATAACAGCGTAATATCAAGGCGGCCGAGACAGAGCGTGGCACGACCCGCTCGCCATTTCATAAACTCCTCAAACAGCTCATCATAGATTTCGGGCTGTTGCGCGTAATCTTCATACTCCTGCAGAAACAGCACCACCGCATCACTATCCTGTCCGGAATTCATCAGGATATGCAACCGATCCAGCACCGCCTGATAATCACGCTTTGCCTGATATTCGCGCCGCTGATCAACCATACGCTGCTGCCCTGCGCGTGAAGTGCTGCCACTGCGCATCACATCATTGCGCATCGCACTGCGCACCTCCATCTCCTCTTTCAGCTCATCCTGTACCTCTTCTTTCTGCCGTTTCAGCCAGAAACGGCCTATCAGATAGCCGCTAATACCACCGGAGACGTGTGCCACTACATTAATACCACCGCTATTGCCGCTGTCGAACAGGGTTAGCAGGTCACTGCCGATATAAAACACCGCGAGAATCCAGGCAGGGATGTAGAAATTTTTCACCAGGGTAAAAAACCAGACAAAGGTACGAATACGCGCCCAGGGCATCATGTAGGCTGAGAGCCCCATCATTCCCATCACCACACCTGACAGCCCAAGGCCGGGGACAGGAATGCTGCCAAGACTAAATAGTGAATAACTCACACTGGTGGCAATGCTGATCGTCAACAGCACACCAACATAGCGTAGCCAATGCAGGCACATCACCTCCAGCGCAGGGGCAAAGGCAAAAAAGAAGATCAGGTTAAAGACAATGTGGCCCCAGTCTGCGTGCGCCAGGCTAGAGGTAATCATACGCATCGGGTTAAGACTTGCCGGGTCGTACATCAACTTCTCATCGAGACTGCCGGGTGCATTGGTGGCAAAGCTGCGATAATGCGCCTCGGCCTGCTGGACAATGGCTGCCACCTGTTCCTGCGTCAGCCTCTGCGCGGCAGAGTCCACCCCGGCGAGCCTTTCAAAAATAAGCTCCACTTCATTTTTGACATAAACGTTTAAACTTCGCTCAAGGAAACGCTTAATGTTCTCCTTGTCTGGCTGCTCATGCCAACTGGCCAGGGAGGTTTGACAATGCCCTTTTTCCTCGCGCAAAAAATCGAAATTTCTCGGTTTCAATTCCGGCACCACATCAACCAGCCCATGGATGCTCCTGCCGCCATTGCTATAGTTGATCAGCTCACAATAATCTGCGGCGGCTAGCGCCACCTGCTCGCGGTTCTGCTGCTGCAGGTAGTGAATAAAGAGACAGATAATAATGACCGCATAGGTCACATAAGGACGGCGTGCCAGCTTAAGGTCCGTGCTGTGCGGCAGAAATAGCATCTTCAGCCCCCCGCAACAAACAATTCAACCAGTGCTGTCGTACGATACGACGCCAGCACTAGATCATCTCCTCCCAGAATGGCAGCTCCTCAGACCGCTCTGCAATGCGAAAATGTCCATTTGCTACCTGTTCCAAACCGGAATTTTCATAGGGCGGGGGTGTATCCCCTTCCAGCATTCGATGCACCAGCGTATATGCCGGAACACTGTCTCTCTTTTCCATGTGAAACAGGTTGTGTACGGCTCCAATTTTCACCCCATCGGTAAAATCCACATAGCACAAACCTTCCGTGGTCACCGCACTGGTTGGTGGCACCCGCCCAAGGCGATCTCTTCTCTGCTGCTCATCAATACTATTGGCCAGATAGGAGACAAACAACACCTGGTCGGGGCGGTTAACCGTAACGAGGGTATTTTCACACAGCGCACTGGTCTTACTGCCGACCCATTCGGTATGACCCTGATGATCGACATCGGCCTGATGCAACAGTATATTTTTATAGGCCTTGCCAATACTGGCGCTAAGTCGGGGATAGTCCAGCCGGCTCATCAGCAGGTTGCCCAGGCTGTGTACCAGCACATTGAATCGAATATCGGAATTTATCTCCTGCAGCGGCTCAATAAGGTGCTGGCTTAGCAGCTCGAAGGTCTGGGCTAGATGCGGCACACTCTTTAATGCATTCTCTTTTGCCGTTTTATACGTATCGTACTTCTGCCGTGCATAGAGATTAAGGATACTGATGCCGGCGCTCATCGGGGTGCTAAAGCCCGCCGCTGCACTCCCCCCTATCGCCTGCTTCCCAAACAGTGAGGTTACCCCACCCAGAATCTGCTCTAACCCACTCACCGGCCGCGATGGCCATGAAAATGCCACGACATTCACATTGTGAACCTCTGCCAGCTTACGGCACTTTTCCAGGTTCTTATATCCATCCTGATTGTTGCCATGAACAAACAATACCCATGGTCGCAGAGCGCGCTCATCCCCGCCGCTGAGCGCATCGAGAACAGGTGCAAACATCTCTGCGGCATCCTCATGCTCGCGTAATTTCCACCCGCGCTCAATGCGGGTCTCATCCAGATGGAAATCATCCTTCTCGACGATCTCCGTGGTAACGTAACTGGCGGTGATGAAGCTCAGACTGTCGCCTGGCTCAAGCG
>JBFFJV010000250.1:0-4187 GCA_041555695.1 Thiohalomonadaceae bacterium
GCTCACATTACCACGTGAGTAAGCCATTTTCATGCGCTCAGCGTACAACGTATCTTCACTATTCAATGGGTTGAATATATTAGATGCAACTGTTACTTCTCTCGTATTAACAGCATATCTCGTCGCATTCTCAACCTCCGCCAAATTACTCACCCCATCATCATCCCAGTCATAATTAAGATAAAGCTCATACAAACCCAGATCCTCATCAGTAAACGCCCCCTCTGCGGCGATGGTACGTCCTTCTGTCGGATTAAACACCTGACCACGCATCACCTCAGGAGTAATTATTTGATAGCGGAGCGCCTTAAAGGTCGCCACATCAAAACCACCGGCACTAGTGTAACTCAGCCCCCCCACGGAAGCGGGATCTAACTCCTGAGTGATCTGCTGCTCAACCTCTGCAACATCAGTGGGCACGTAGTCCTGTACCAGCTTGCGAAAGCTACGGTAGGGAAAAGATGTTTCTAAATGTTGCCCACCCACTTCACTCAGGTATTGTTCGTTGTCATGATGGCTGACTACCGCACGGGTGACAAATCGATCATTCGCTTCAAAGTTATTGAATGCTTCATCGTAGTCAAGATCCACATACGCCCTAAGAAGCTTTTCAGTTGCTGGGCCGTACTGGCCGTCAGGAGTGATCACATATTTGAAGTTACTCTCCTTCACCGGCGTCATTAATGGGATCGCCACCATATCCATTAAATACTGGCCATAATCAACGAATTGCTCAGAGAGTTGCTGCTCCCTTACTCCTCTCCCATCATGTTTGGTCTTGCCTCGAAATTTATCACTATCAGCCGGAGCGATACCTGCCGGATCCCTTGCCCACACCGCACGACCAGCCAGTACCTCTTCCAGGCTGGTGTTGCTGTTATTTTTAATGGTGATATCTGCTGTCTCGACTGATTGCGCCTTAGGATTCGGCACACTCTGATCGGGCGTAACGATGAAGGTTATCTTATACGTTTTATTTGGTTCAGCCGCATCAGGGGTCACGTATGTGTCCCCCTTTTTATTCAGCAACAGGAACATGGCGTAACCGTTGGTAAAGCTAATCTCTTGACCAGCGGCGGGAGAAGTAAAAAATTTACCGCCATCCACACCTTCTACACCCAGCACCTTCACTTTATCGTTGGCGCCAAAGCCTGCCTTATAGATGAAGACCTTTTTATGCCCCAGCGAGGTGAAAAAGTAACTGTCATCCAGCAGGCTGACGGCACGGCGTTTTCCCTTTGCCGGATCACCCTGGGCGATACTGTGCAGGATCACACTACTTGCCTCCATTTCATATTCCCAGAGAATGTTGGCAGCATCGTTATTGGTGTAAAGCCTGAGAGCCAGATAATCTTCGGCTGTAAAATCGGCCAGGTGTGCAGGGTCTGCGAACTCCACCGTCTGCCCAGAACCAAGGCTTGCCTTAACCTCCTCCCCACCCAGTGAGAAAACAAGCTCTCGTTCGCCGTCATAACTGTAAGCATCTGCCATCGGGTTATCGCTACGGTTCAGGTCGTACAGCATGCCGAACATAACGTCTGTATTCTGTAGAGTGGGGTTTTCCACATCCAGAAGGGAGTTTGGTAGGTGCCACATATCCGTGCGGTCCATCTCCCACACCATCAACTCATAAACACTAAACTGATAATCCGGACGGTACACCCACTGATAAACCGGCTGTAACTTGGCATCACTTGCATACGCTGTAGCCATCTTAAGCTGATTGCTAAGTTTTTCATCATAGATCGGCGTTTTGATAGGGACGAATTTATTGGGACGCTTTGACAGGACGCCACCATTGACACCCACATTTTCAAAACTGGGAGTGCGGGCATCTGGCTGACCGCTCACCTGCACATAGTAGTGTTGTTGACTCGCTACCGTTTCAGGCAGTCGCATTAGCTGAAGTTGCAGGCCAGGCTTAATCTTGAAGCTGGAAACTGAGTCAGCAGAATCCCCCCCGTCTCCCGTGCCGGAACTATCTGCTGACACAAGCTTACCTTCAAAGTTGACCTTAGCCATTCGCCCGGTAAAACCGTACTCTTCCAAGGCAGTGGGGAGCGGCATACCATCTTGATCTAACCATTCGGTATAGATGACGACAAACTGATCATCGCTCATCCCCGCCCCTTCATTACCGATCAGGTTTTGCTGTATCTCCTCATCGCTCATAGCCAACTGGCTTTGTCTCTTGCGCTCTGCCCATACCTTTAAATTTGGTGGCCGCAGCTGGAGATCCCTTACATCAAAGGAGATATCGAGGTCATTACCCCCCACACTGGTTGCCTGTAGTGTCTCTGTAATGGAGTCCATGTAGCCCGATGCCCGATTGATGGCAATAATACGCACCGCTTCGCCTGGGCGCAGGTGGTCGGCTTCCCGCCTATAGAGTGAGGATGAGGCACTGACAACCCCCTCATCTTGTTGCCATTGCTCGAATTCAGCGTCATCTCCCTCTCCTACGGTACCACTGAACAGACGCCCACGACTTCCTACCAGTCGCAAGGTGTAGGCGAACTGTCCAGTATCAGCATCAACCCCGATTAATTTTTCGTCTTCGTTCAGTCCCTGACGCTCCATCAGCAACGAGCCGTCGGATTCTCGGAACACATAGAGGTCGGTATCGGCCAGGTCTTCAGCGCTGATACTGCTTAACAGGGCATGGTCGTCAAAATCGGCACTCCAGTCTGGTATACGAGTAAAATCGGGCGCACGATTGGACTTGTTGTTCGCATCAAAGCTTGGCGCAAGGCCACCACTGCTAAGCCACACTCCCAGTACTTCTGGTGCCTCTCCCTCTGTAGTTTTATAGAAGCTGCTGCCAGTTTCGCCGGTGACCACCCTGCCGAATACGCTAATGTCAGGCAGGCCATCGGCATCCAGATCATAGTTCTGCTGAGAGACGCGCTCCAGGCTGCCACGCGTGGCATCAAACCTCGTCTCTTCAGCAAAGGGGACGATACCAGCCGTGTTAAAGTCTGCACTCCTCTCATTGACCAGCGCAGCTCGCCCTGACAGCACCATAATATCAATAGGAAAGTCTACTCTACTGGTTGATGAGCCAATACCACTAACTGCCGTCACGGTGGAGACATAGGCACCAAGTGGGGTGACATCGAAGTAGCCAAAACAACTCTCAATCCCCCAGTGAAACAGGTGATAGGGTTTGGTATCGCTACCCTGAGGATTAAACCGCTTAAAATTGAGCTTCACGGCGGTCAGTGAATTCATCTCATAGGAAAAACCGGGGCATGGCGGTATCCGATACGTGAGGGTGTATTTGCCTTGCTCGTTTGTTGGGGCGGGATAGCTATCAAAACTGACCATCTCTACCGGCACATGCTCTAGTGGGCCGTATATCTTGTCACTTAATGCTCGCACCGATGAAGTTGAGACGCCGTCATCATCCCCATAAAAACCGACGCGGTAACCGATGTTATTCGGCGTTTGGTGAATGATGGCACCATCATCCCGGTTGATTAGCAGTGAATTGGACTCACTGTTTATGCTTATTGTCGGGTCAATCGGCAGCTCCAGCAAGAGCAATGTATTACTGTCGGTGGTGTATCGGGTATCACTCGGGGCCAACACAACAGCGACGGTATCGTCGCGCAATGGGGGCTTGGGGATCTCTACACCACCCAGGGTGTAAAAGGAGGTCACAGCCGATTGGTAGGCATCTTTTGTCATCAACTCAGGGGGAGAAAGACCGTGATCGGTATAGTTATCCGACAGGTCTTGATAGTGCGCGAGCAGGGCGCGATATCGCACGGCGGACATCACCTGATAGTTGTAGTCAGGAAGCTTCGTTAATATCCAGCCACCAGCCACCTCATTGCCTGATGAATCATACTCAACATAGATGCGATTACCGTCTTCAAGCACGATGGCTCGCGTATAGACTGCGCCTGACTTAGATGAGTTAATCGGGAACCATGAGGCTTCACTCACGGGGCTTACCATCATGGTCAGGCTAATAGAAAGAAACACCCCCGCCACACTACCCCATGACAGACGTACGCGGTTCATTTTGGATTGACTATTCCCAATTATCATTCTTCTAATTCCTTATTCGCAGCAGCAGTGCCTGCAACGATAGCTTGCCTTCAGCATAATCTTTAAGGTGTGCCTGGGCGCTTTCATCGGCCAGACCAAAACCGATCATCTCTAATGTCTCGTAGTGCAGC
>JBFFJV010000251.1:0-4187 GCA_041555695.1 Thiohalomonadaceae bacterium
GCCGCCGGGAACCCGGCACTGATGATGATGCTTGAGAGCGGGCGCACCTTCTGGGGCGACGATCGCGAGCAGCCGTTGCGCCAGGGGCCGGCACTGGAGGCAGCTTTAGCCTGGCAGGAGGATGGCACCGCACTACGCCTACGCCTTGAGGTGCCCGAGGAGGTGGTGATCGTTCCGGTCATTCCACCGCTTTACATCCATGCAGCGCAACACCGTGTCGGAAACCTGTCGATGCCCGCGGGGATCGATACGCAACTCCTCACCTCCCTTGCCGATGCCCCGGCAGTGCCACGCGCTGAGGCGCAACGCCTGAGTCGAGTGCTGGCGCTGAACTATCCGCAGCTGCCCACACCTGAGCCGGTAAAGATCGAGGAGCTCGTCAACTCCCCCCCTACCCCGCGACTGAATATTCGCCAGGAGGGGGGCGACCTGCTCGACCTCGATCTCACTCTCGATTTTATCTATGGCGACACCATCATTGATTCAGCCACACCGGATGCGGTCGTTACTCTTGAGCGACAGGGAGAGCTGCTCCGGATTCACCGCGAACTGGCCTTCGAGAACGCCGCCGCAGAGCAGCTGATCGCCGAGGGGCTGGTACAGTCCCCCTCACTGCCGCAGCTGTTCAGGTTGCCGCAAAGCGATAACGCACGACAGCTGCGCCTTGCTCAATGGTTTCGTTTTGTTGAGGAGTCACTGCCACGACTGGAGGCCGCAGGATGGCGTGTCGAACACTATTCAACGACACCACTGGGGCTTAGCCGTGCCGACTCGATTGAGGCCGACGTCGAGAGCACAAACAACGACTGGTTCGAACTGCGTTTCGATATTGAGATAGAGGGCAGGAAGATCCCACTGCTGCCGCTGGTGAGTGAACTGCTTGGCGACTACCGTCCCGGCGAGCTTCCCCCCAGCCTCTACCTGCCCTACGAAGAGGGCCGCTATGTGGAGATCGCGCGCGAGAAGATCGAACCGGTATTACAGAATATTATCGAGCTGTTCGAAACCCTGGGGCAGAGCGATGAGCTACGCCTGTCGCGCCTCGACGCACCACGCCTGCTGGAGCTTGGCGACATTCAAATCAACGGCGGGGCAGAACTGAAACGGATGGCGAGGCGGCTTACCAACTTCAGCGGAATTAAAACGGCAAAGCTCCCCACCACCTTTAAGGGCGAGCTGCGCGACTACCAGCAGCAGGGAGTGAACTGGCTGCAGTTTCTGCGTGAATACGAACTGGCAGGTCTGCTTGCCGACGATATGGGACTGGGCAAGACGGTTCAGACCCTTGCACACCTGGCGATAGAGAAACGCGGCGGGCGGATGCAGCACCCCAGCCTCATTATCGCCCCCACCAGTCTGATGGGTAACTGGCGACGCGAGGCGGCGCAGTTTACGCCGGGACTCAAGGTGCTGGTACTGCACGGGCCCCATCGCAGCAAGTACTTCGACGCACTCGAACAGTATGACCTCATCCTCACCACCTACCCGCTGCTGCCGCGTGACGGCGAAGTGTTGAACGCCATCGACTATCACTACCTGATCCTCGACGAGGCGCAGGTAATCAAGAACCATCGGTCCAGAGCGGCACAACTGGTGCGCACCATCCGCGCCAGACACCGCCTCAGCCTCACCGGCACACCGATGGAGAATCACCTGGGTGAACTGTGGGCACAGTTCGATTTTCTCCTGCCAGGCTTCCTTGGCGCCGAGAAACAATTTTCCCGCAACTACCGCAATCCCATTGAGAGGCACGGCGACAGCGAAAAACTGCAACGCCTCAGCCGCCGTACCGCCCCCTTCATGCTGCGCCGCAGCAAAGAGATGGTCGCCAGCGAGCTGCCGCCAAAAAGTGAGCTGCTGCGCACCACACCTATTGAAGGCAGGCAGGCCACACTCTACGAGAGTATTCGCCTGACGATGGAGAAGAAGGTACGTGAGGCGATCAGCAAACAGGGACTGGCACGTAGCCACATCACCATTCTCGATGCACTGCTTAAACTGCGTCAGGTCTGTTGCGACCCACGCCTGTTACCGGGCCACAATGAGAGTACGGCGGCACCATCGGCCAAATATGAGATGTTGATGGAGATGCTACCGGAGCTCATTGATGAGGGGCGAAACATCCTGCTGTTCTCCCAGTTCACCAAAATGCTGGGGCTGATCGAAAAGGGGCTACAGGAGCGCGGTATTGCCTACACCAAACTCACCGGCCAGACACGTAAACGTGACGAGGCGATAGAGACCTTTCGCCGCGGCGACGTACAACTGTTTCTAATCAGCCTCAAGGCCGGCGGTGTCGGCCTTAATCTTGTGGAGGCTGATACGGTAATTCACTACGACCCATGGTGGAACCCGGCGGTCGAGGCACAGGCCACCGACCGCGCCCACCGTATCGGACAGGACAAGCCGGTCTTCGTCTACAAGCTGCTCACCGAGGGGACGGTGGAGGAGAAGATTCTTGCCATGCAGGAGAAGAAGCGTCGTCTTGCTGAAAGTGTCTATAACAAAGATAGAAAAGAGGGCGAGCTGCTACTGGATAGCGATACCATTAACGAGCTGTTTTCCTGCGACTGATAAAAAAATTCTTGAGATGACAACATCCACCTCAATGCAACAACCTGTCATCCATATTCACTGTTTAACAGCGTAACCATGCACTGATATAACTGGTCTGGTGAGACCGGTTTATGTAACAAGGGAACCCCACTGGACTGCGCCTCGCGCAATCGCTCCGGCGCGGTGTCACCGGTGATCAACAGGGCTGGCACATCACTTCCCAGCTGCGCGCGCAGTGCAAAAATGGCTTCTGAACCGGTTCTCTGCTCACGCAGCCGATAGTCACTAATAATCAGATCCGGTGACCAACTACGCACATATTCAAGTGCCTCTTCAATCGTCTCCGCCACCCGTCCTTCACAGCCCCAGTCCTGCAGCAGATGCAGCATACCCTCCCGTACACTCTGCTCATCATCAATAACCAGTACGCGGATAGCCAGGGCATGATTTTTCTGACGGTGATCATTTATCTCGTTCATCAATATGTCACTATTGGCCAGGGCCAATGACAGACGAAACACACTTCCACGCCCGGGGGTAGAGGCCAGCGTTAAGTGATGAGAGAGAGTCGTCGCCAGTCCATCGGCAATAGCCAGGCCCAGACCTAAGCCCTTACGACTATCCCGTTCAGGATTTCCCAGCTGGTGAAACTCACGAAAGATCTCATGTTGTTGCTCACCAGCAATCCCCACCCCCGTATCCCATACCTCCAGCACAGCCTGCCTGCCTCGCAGTCTTACCCCCACCAGTACTCCACCCGCATCGGTATAGCGAATAGCATTGCTGATTAAATTACGTAAAATAAGTTCCAGCAGGGCGGGGTCTGAAGTGACGGCAAGCTGAGTCTCGCGACTTCGATAGACCAGTCCCTTGGCATCGGCCAGCGGTGCCAGCTCAACCTCCAGCTTATTTAATAATGGCTGCAAGGCAAAGGCCTGATACTGCGGCTTAATCACCTCCGCTTCAATGCGCGAGAAGTCGAGCAGTGTTCCCAGCATCTCACTGGATGCTTCAGAGGATTTTCGAATATTCTCTACCAGCTCACACTGTTGCTCACTTAGCGGGGTACCGGCAAGCACACTGAGAAACAGCCCCTGCGCATGTACCGGCTGGCGCAGGTCATGACTGGCCGCAGCAAGAAATTTCGACTTGGCCATATTGGCGTGTTCCGCCTCACACCGGGCCGCCTCGGCCTGCTCGGTTTCTCTGCGCAATTGATCCAGCAGGTCACTATTCTCAAAGCGCAACTGAATAGCGGCCAGAGAGGCCGCGGCGTTATTACGTGACAACGACAGCAGGCTGAAAAAATAGATCACCGTGGCCACCGCCAGGGCGGTGTAGGCGGGGTCGTCCAGCATCAATAACTTTACCCCGACCGGAGTCAGTGTGCATACGGCAAAGGCTAAAAAAACTCCCAGTACCGATGAGGTCTGCGCCATCGCACTACCAACCACCCCGGCCATTAACGAAAGAACGAATATACGCTCCGCAGTTGTAGCAGTATCCATGGTGAGCCAGGGCAATGCTCCCCAGGATAAGCCGTGCAGGATATAAAATCCGATCATCATCCAGGCCAGACGGGAGCCGTATTCAAGCGGGATGGACGCTGCGAGATAACGCCGCGCCACAAA
>JBFFJV010000252.1:0-4180 GCA_041555695.1 Thiohalomonadaceae bacterium
CCCCGTATGGCGTTGCAGCAGATAACTGCTGAACATCCCCGCCAGCGCCAGCAGCAGGGTACCGATATAAAAGCCGTTAAGTATCGGCCAGTGCTCCACACCATGATGGAACGAGGTAAGAAAAGAGAGGCCCGCCCCCAGTTGCAACAACAGCCCGGAGAGACGCGGCAATAGCCGCTGCTGCTGCACCCCGACCCACAGCAGCGCCGCCCCCTCCATTGCCCAGGCAGCGGAGGTCCAGCGCCCGTCCAGCGCCAGCGGGATCGCCATGGTGGCAAAGGCAACACCGAGGGCAAGGAAGGATTCGGTGAGCAGCCGTATCCCCTCAATACGACGTCGCCACAGGGTCATTGCCAGAATCACATAAAAGAAGCCCAGCGCCAGCGCACTAAGAGCGAGACCGTATTCGCTATCGCGCACCAGACCGTACTGCAACGAGAAGCCGACAATCGGCACCCCGAACACCAGCGTGCCATCCACATAGCCCTTCAACTGCAGCGGTTGCCGCAAGGCGAACAGCACCGCAATGGCCACATAAAAGAGAAAGAAGAGGATCAGAAAAGGTTCGGTGCTGGCAAAGTGGGACGGACGGTAATACTGCCAGCCCCACATCGAGCCGATAACAAAGGTGAAGAGAAAACCGAGCAGGTTCAGCTCGCGCCACGCCTTGAACCAGGCGATGCCGAGGATGCCGCCATTAAGCAGCGCATAGTAGGAGAAGAGCATCACATGACTGCCGCCGCCGGTGGAGGTAAGCACCGGGGCAAGAAAGCCACCGCTAATACCGAAGGCGGCAAGGCTGCGCGAATCCTGCAGCACGGAGAGCAACGCCGAGAGTGCCACCAGCGCCAGCATCAGTACAAAGGCCATACCGACCGGGATCAGGTGATAGAGCTTGGCCGCCGCGTAGACCGTGAGGTAGAACAGACCGATACCGCCGCCCTGTATCAGCAGCGCATAGGTAAGGCGACGATGGCGCAGACGCCAGCCCGCGCCGATCAGCACCAGCGCACCGAGGGCCGTGCCGCTCAGTCGCCATTCAATGGAGAGCATCCCCTGATCGGCGGCGTACTTGAGCAGGAAGGCGACGCCAAAGAAGAGCACCACGATGCCGACGCGCACCACCACATTGCCATCAAGGAAAAAGTTTCGCACCGTGTCGAGAAGGTCGCTACCCGGTGGTGCCGCTGGCTGAGGAGGGGAAGCGGGCTCTTCCAGTTCGAAGATAAGTTCAGGCTCGGGCGGGGGAACAATTCGGGCGGGCTCGGGTGAGGGCGCAGCTGGCTGCCCAGGCTGCATGGTCTGCACAGGCTTTGAGGGCACTACTGGCACAGCCACATCAGGCTCTGTCTGCCGCAGCCTGGCAACCACCTCCTCCAGACGTTGCAGCCGCTGTGCCAGATTGATGCTGTAACCCAGCAGATAACCGAGCAGGCCACCAAAAAGCATGCCCGCAAACCCAGCAATCATGCCACCGATAACCGCGCCGATAAACAGTAGTAACCCGCCCATAAATACCCTGCCTTTATTCATTCCCTGTATGCCTATTATAAGGCGCTGCAACATCCCGCGCCCTGTTCAGGCTGAGTTATCACTCCCCACCCGACTGAGAAAAAAAGCCCCCAACGCGAATAGTATTAACAAAGTAAGGATACCGATGCGCGGATTTCCGCTGAGCGCACCGGCCCAACCCACCATCACCGGCCCAATCACTGCGGCAAACTTACCCAACATATTATAAAAGCCGAAAAACTCCGCCGATTTTTCTTTGGGGATCAGACGAGCATAGAAGGAGCGACTTAGTGACTGTATCCCCCCCTGCACCAGGCCGATGGCGATCGCCAGTCCATAAAACTCGGCCTGCTGCTCCATCCGCGAGGCCCATATCACGATCAGTACATAGGCCAGAATAGCAATATAGATACCGCGTTTGGCGCCAATGCGCTTACCCAGATAACCGAAGCCGATGGCGGCAGGAAAACCGACAAACTGCGTAATTAGCAGAGCCACAATAAGACTGTTGGAATCAAAGCCTAACGACAGACCGTAATCTACCGCCATGCGCACAATAGTGTCGACCCCATCGATATAGCACCAGTAGGCGAGCAGAAACAGAAACACCACGCGCAGCTGGCGTATCTCATGAAAGGTATCTCGTAACTGGCGCACCCCGTCACGCACCGCATTCAGGGTACTGCCGCCACGCCCATCAGGCTCACGCACCCATAACGCCAGCGGCACCGTAAACAGCAGCCACCACAGTGCCACCGTGTAGAACGAGAGCCGCACAGCTTCGGCCGCATCTGCCAGGCCAAACATCTCCGGGGCCAGGGTCATCCATACATTAAAGGCAAACAACAGACCGCCGCCCAGATAGCCCATGGCATAACCTACGGCAGAAACCACATCGAGGCGTGATGGCGTGGTCACAAAGACCAGCAGCGAATCATAAAAGCTGATGCTCCCGGAGAAGCCGATACTCGCCACTACATAGAACAGTACCGCCCACTGCCATTCTCCCTTCGCCACCAGCGGTAACATGGCGCTCATACAAATACCCAGGAAGGCGAAAAACAGCAAAAAGCGTTTGCGTGCCGCACACTGATCGGCAATCGCCCCAAGCAGTGGCGCCAGCAGCACGATCAACAGGCTGGCCAAAGAGTTGGCGATCCCCAGATAAAAGGTACTCTGTGTCGCCGTCACCCCGGCGCTCCAGTACTCCTTAAAAAATATGGGAAAGAAACCAGCCATCACAGTGGTGGCATAGGCCGAGTTACCCCAGTCATAGAGCACCCAGGAGAGTGTCTGTTTTTTTGTGTGGTCGGTTCCCTGTGGCATGGCCATACAGTATCACGACTCTACCCTGCCGCACCTCTACTGTGACTCACATCACCCTTTATGACTTAAGCATGAAAAATGTCGAGTAGTTCCGTTTGTTTCTGGCGCTGGTTAACGGAAACCATTACTCCTGACGATAGACTGACTACCAACGAATAAGGCAACCGCCTTTTGCCTACAGAAGGGATGAATCATGAAACATCTGCTCAAACTCGCAACCAGCACCGTGCTACTGGCAGGGTTCACGCATAGCGCCATGGCAGATAACCGTGTTCCTGCCGATATGACCGAGAGCATCGCTCCGGGCTATCGCAGTGGCGACATGCAAAGCCACACAGGCAAACAATTTGTCTGGGTCAGGCAGATCGAAGGACGTGATAGCGAGGGCAGAACGCGGATACTGTTCCACGACTTACAGGGTGCTCTGCTGCCGTTAGATGAACTGGCACAGGCAAACAAGCTCATCAACCCGCTCCGGGTGGAGTATAAAGGGCGTTATCATGAGCTGACACTGCAACTGGCCGATACCATGCTAAGCATCGACAGCACAGGGATGAAGCGTCAACCACTGCCGCACGGGATCAGCACTAAAGTCGTACTACGTGGCCAACTCGAAGTGGACAAATTTGAAGTCAGTAGCAATGGACTCACGCTGCAGCCGGCTGAAACACAGAAGCTGGCGCGGTTAACCCCGTAATCGATAAAACGGAAGGGCTTTCGTTTCCTTGCTTGCGGCCCCATCCCCCGGGTCCGCTTTTTTATGGTTAAGTAGAATCCACAGCTTCAGGGCATAGGCTGTTTTAATTCATCCTTGAACTGAAATTCACACCAATAACGCTGTCGGCGCTGCTATCACTCAAACCGGCGGTAAAGTACAGGGAGTAATTCATCTTCCGGCTCAACTCGCCACCAACAGAGAGCGTCGCCTCCTGAATGTCATCCATCCCGGAAAGAGCTGCCTCTTCAGTATAATATTCCACACTTAAGTCATGGCTCTGAGCCAGTGGAAAGTTCAATGCCGCACCGACAAACGCCACATCGTTATAGTCGAGTGTGGCCGTATCACCCAGCAGACGGTAACCGGCATAACCGTAGAGCATTCCCTTGGCCACCTCCAGTTGCAGGGTATAGTCGTTCTCGCCGGTGCCCAGCCCCTTCACCTCATCAGCGGTTCCCAGTTTGGCCTTAAGCGTCGCTGCCACCCAGGGACGGAGTTCAGATTCACTTAACAGCTGATAGCTGCCGCTGAGCACGATATCACCCAGCCCCGAATCGGTGCGCGTGGTGGCCGTGGTTGTGGTGCCTCCACCGCCTCCAGGACCGCCCGTTCCCATTCCGGAGG
>JBFFJV010000253.1:0-4179 GCA_041555695.1 Thiohalomonadaceae bacterium
CCTCGTTGTGTAATCTTGCGCAGGAATCGCCGGATTATCTAACACTCGTTAAGATTGACTGCATTGCTACAGGGAGTTTAGGAAACGTTCGACCTTTTCCCTGACCGATGGCTCGGTAAGGAATACCTTTTTTATCTTGTCAATCAGTTCAATAAACCCAGAGTCATTAAAAACTTCCTCGTCAAAACGCGACGCGAGGGCTTCGCTAATAATGATGATACTTGCCTTTTCTGTACGTTCAGGATCGTCCTTTGATATTTTTCTTAACCGACTCGTGACAGTGGACTGGAGGGTTTGACTGGTAATCTTTGTCTGAGCGCTCTTCCTTAGGCCTTTGGCTACCGAGCCTTTTGTCTTTTCTATCGCATCAAAGCGCCTTTGAAGGGTTTCCAGGAGGTGACTTAATCCTTTTACCGGTTTCATACTTGAAGCTGCAGGTTAGTCTTCTGCGCTATTATCTTGCTGGTACGACGAAAGGAAGACATGTCTCCCTGTTGAGGCGTCGGTGTTTTCTGTGGTGCCTCTTTGGGTGTCCAGCGCCTGCTGGGCCGATTTAATCACCTTGGCCATATCATCATTCAGGGGGATATTAATCTGATTGGACTCTATGCCTCTTTGAAGAAACTGGATACAAGCCTCGAAGTCATCGACTACAAGATGTTCGAGTCCCCTCTTAAACAGCTGGAATGGGTGTTCGCTGTCTAGCACATCGAGAGGCGCCCATGCCGCCTTGGCCTCTTCGACCTTTCCGGATGTGAGGTACAAAAGTCCAAGCTGAAAATGTGCTGGATATAATTCAGGAAGTAACTCCACCGCCCGGCTCATATCAGTGATTGCTCGCTCATACATACCTATCTGAGCATGCACGGCGCCAAGTAAATAGAGGGCTTGACCATTGTTCGCATCTTTTAGCACGGCCTGCTTTAAAAGCGTCAATACCTCTTTGTTGTCATCACGTTCCATCGCCTCCAGTGCAAGGTGCACTAGCTCATCGGCATCGAGTTTTTCGAGTTGCATTTTATGTCCGTACCAGAATTTGCTGTAGAAAAAGTGTCAATGAATGAATCTAACACTTCGAGAAGTCAATCCGCAATCTGTTTTTATCCAGCTTATCACAACACGTAAAGAGTTCTTTTTACAAACGCTTAATCATACTTGGTTTTAACTGGTAAGCGCCATATTAGCGAAGTATCCCCCCTTCTTCGTTTAAGACGCGTCAGACAGTGTGCATCGTTCCTGAATTTTCTCAGCGTAGGTGTTCATGTTTTTATATCCGTCATTCCTCATCTCTGCGCGGCACACATGGGCTTCAGGCCTGCTTCAAACTGTAAATCGGCTATTGGGTGTGCGCTTAATTAATGCGCCCATAAGGAGAAGCGGGTAGCGCAAGACTAAACAAATTCTCAAAACGATGGATAACCCTAATATGTACCGATAAGAGTTAGCACGAATCGAAATTGCGAGGACGGGATGCTTAAGAATAATAAAGGTGGAGCGTTGGCACTGTTGTTGGCGGGTTGGTTGCCGGCGGCCGGTGCGGTGACTTTTCAGGTTGACACGGTGGTGGATGAGGTGGATGCGCTGCTTGGCGACGGTCAGTGTGCCACGGCGGGGGGGCTATGCACCCTGCGTGCGGCGGTGCAGGAGGCCAGTGCGTTGGTTGGCGGTGATGCGGTGCAGCTGCCGGCAGGGCTCTATGTGCTGAGCCTTGGTGGCGCGGGTGAAGAGGTGGCCGCCGAGGGTGATCTGGATATTCGAGATAGTCTCCAACTGGTGGGCGAGGGCAGTGGTGCGACAGTGATTGACGGCAACCTGAGCGACCGTTTGTTTCATGTCATGGCCGGTGGCAGCCTGGGTCTTCAGGGGCTGACGTTGCAGCGCGGCCAAGTGCTGGGCGACGGTGGTGCGGTATTGGCTGAGGGTGCATTGACGCTGAGCGATGTGGTGGTGTGGGCCAACACGGCGGCGGACCACGGTGGGGGAATATTTGCTGCGGGTACGCTCGCGTTGGGGCAAAGCGTGCTGGAGGATAACACCGCACAGCAGGGTGGCGGGCTTTATGTTTCGGCCACCGGCTCTGCGGTTCTTGAAGAGGGGACGCTGAGGGCCAATATGGCGGATGAAGGGGCCGGGGTCTATGCCCTTGGAGCGCTGAGCGTGCAGGCGAGTACCCTGACGGCCAACCAGGCCGATCTGCAGGGCGGGGGGGTCTATCTGGCGGCGGAGGGGGTGTTTGAGAACAGCACCTTGAGTGCTAACGGCGCGCTGGAGGGTGGTGCCGGGGTGTACGTTCTCGGCGGGGTGCTCAGTATGCACCGGACACGTTTGGATACCAATCGCCTGAGCAGTAATTACGGTATGGGGGCGGGCCTGTATGCGGGGGGGCAAAGCCAGGTCACGTTAAGCGAGAGCGAGCTGACCGGCAACGGCATCGACAAGCCGACTCTCAGCGGGACGAGCCATGGTGGTGGGATGTACTTTGGCGGCATTACGCTGAGTGCGGAGAACACCACGTTCAGTAGCAACCAGGCGGATGTGGGCGGCGGCCTGGAGGTTGGTGCCGGCAGTGCGCAGCTACGTTATGTGACGCTGGCCGCCAACAGCGCACCAGGCGGCGCCAATCTGGCGCAGAGTGGGGCGGGTGAGGTGTCGCTGAGTGCGACGTTGCTGGCCGAGCCGGCTGGCGGTGAGAACTGCGTCGGTGCGGTAGCGAGTCTGGGCTACAACCTGGCGACGGATGGTAGCTGCGCGCTGGCGGCAAGTGGCGATCAGGCCTCGGTTGAGGCGGGGCTTGGGTTGCTGGAGGTTGACAGCGGCACCCATGCGTTGGTGGCAGGCAGTGCGGCGATTGATAGCGGCCCCCCTGAGCCGTGTCCCCTGTATGACGGTGCCGGTTGGGTGCGTAGTGATGCACGCTGCGATGTGGGGGCTCGCGAGGCCGGTGCGGTGCTGGCCCAAGGGGGCACAGTGCGCTTTGAGCTGGCGGGCATGGAGGCTGGTGAGACAGCGGGTAGTGTCAGCGTCAGTGTGATCCGCGAGGGCGGCAACATTCCGGTGAGTGTCGACTACGAGACACTGGGCGGGAGTGCGACATCGGGGGTGGACTATCTGCCGATGCAGGGGGAACTGTTGTGGTCGGCGGATGAGAATGGAGCGAGGGCGATCACGCTGACGATTGTCGATGACAGCGAGTATGAGCCTTTGGAATCACTGCAGCTGCTGCTCACCTCGGCACATGGTGGTGCGGTGATTGGCACCCCCTCGGAGCATACCCTTACGGTTGTTGATGACGACCCGGAACCGGTGGTGGAGCCGCCTCCTGTCGAGGAGCCGCCCCCTGTCGAGGAGCCGCCCCCTGTCGAGGAGCCGTGTTTGCCGAACCACCCGCAGTGCCTGCCGCCGGGGATAGAGGAGGTGCCGCCGGGGATAGAGAAGAAGGGCGGTGGTGCGCTCGACCCGTTATGGCTGTTCAGCGCTCTGCTGCTGTGGGTGATGCGACGCTCCCGGGCGGTATAAGCAGGACGGAATAGCGCCCCGGTAAAGGGGCGTGATAGTGAAAAGAAAAACAACACAAACTCAAGGCGTATATTGATATGGCAAGTATTATCGGTGGTAACGATACGGGACTTTTGGACACCTCGCTCTACCTGCTTGGGCGCAATGATGATACCGGCACCGGCGGGGCGGCGGGCCACGGCGAGGAGGCCTATGTCAACATCAGCAACGGCAACCTTGTGCTGCGCCACGTGGACGGTTTTCTGCCCTCTCAGGGTGAAGATTTCTCGCTGGTACGGACCTATAACAGCCGAGGCACCACCGAGGCGGAACTGAGCGAGGGCTGGTCGCTGGCACCGCCGATACTGCTCGACCAGATCACCGCCAATGAGGTCATTATCCGCAACACGGACAGTAGCGAGTACCGCTTCGTGTTCGACCAAGCTCTTGGCAAGTACCTCTCGGTAGACGGGGCTGGTGCCTATGAGACGTTGGAGAAGGGCTCCTTCGATATCACCCAGCTGAGCTATACGGGTGGACACTACCGCACCTCCTCCGAGACCCTTAAAAACGCCTATCGGCTGGTGCGCTCTGATCAGACCGAAATGTACTTCGATACGACCGGTGCGCTGGTACAGAGCCGTGATACGAATGGCAACGTGTTCCAGTACGAATACCAGTCCA
>JBFFJV010000254.1:0-4177 GCA_041555695.1 Thiohalomonadaceae bacterium
AGGGTATTGGCAGTTAACCCGAGCGGTTACTGATTGAACCCAGTCAGCCGCTGCAAAATGGACTGTAGCTCCTGCTCAGTCATATTAATGTGCTCTACCACACGACCGTACAGCATCACCGTAGGCACATTGCGTCTATTACGCTCCTGCTGAATCTGCTCGATGCAATAGAGCACAATGCGCTCTTTGCGTGACAGGCCGTCGCGGATGTCGGGGAGGTTGTCGAAATTGGGGGGTGGCATGTGGGGGTTTGGTGTGGTGATAAAAGTGTGAGGGTATGTAATATAAGTGAAAATGGTGTTCTGGCGTCGTTAATAGTTATTCAGGGCCTGAGAGGCGTTCAAGCAAGGCTTCCTTTCCCGAGATAAAGTTCTGTATACGAATAGTGCCGTGTGACGCTGTCGGAATCACCCACCACTGCATCGCATCGCTGTAACAGGGTTTGCCTAAATCTGAGAAGGGGATCTGCCGGTTGGCGCGCCATGGTGAAAAGCAGTAAACCGTCTCGTCATCAAAGGCGATGCGTACCCAGAAACTTTCCAGCACCAACGGCAGAGAGATTAATGAGAAAAACAGGATGAAAGCAATGGGCTCATAGATGCTGTCATAGTCACCAGTAAAAAGATAAACAACCCCGGCAAGCGGAAGCACAAGGCTAATGAGAGAAAAGATCTTAAGGGGCAAGCCGTAAACCAGCCATGTTTTTCCCTCCCTAATCTCTGCTGGCACATCGGCCAACCTGGTCAGCGCATGGAGCGCCCAGGGGACAATGAGTGCAATTAATGCGTAAACAATCCAATCCATAGTGACGCTCCTGGTTAGAATGAGTGTTTTTCTAACTCAATTGATTTGAGGTAGCTATATTTGAGAGAAGTGTGTTCTGCCCCCGGTTTTCTCGGTTTTACCTGACCACACTTATTTCTGAAAAGTGTGTTCTGATACCAGTTATTCATAAATCCACGAGCTACGAATTAGTTCACGTACTTGACTGACCGGAAAAATACCGTCGCTGTCTACTGCGTGCTGTGTTGCCAAAGTAACTTTGCCACCACTGATTAGTTGTATCCAGATGCCTGAAGTGCTGATTGGCACTTTTCTGGGATGCGACCCACTCTCGAAAGGCATAGTGATTCCAGAGCCGCATATATTCCCCAAGGTAGATATCCGCCACCCTGGTGTTGCCCTGAATAATCAACATATTCTCATCATTTTTTGTCGTCGAGTTATTACTAAAATTTGCCGATCCAGTCACTACAAGCGGATTATCACTTAAGGGATCAACCAACATATATTTGGTGTGGATGTATCGAACATGGGTATTCAGCCCTGTCAGGTTCTCCTTTACCCAACCATCGAGCTGATTGGTAGTGATCCTGTTGCCTACTGCAAAGCGGTTTTCCGTCATCTTTCTAAGACGTATCATCGCCGCTTCTTTATCTTCAGAGGCGCTTGAGTGCGTCAGCCGCTCGAGCAGCGCATACCTCAGTGCGGCTGACCCGTTTTCATAGACATCCATGAATTTGTCATTCACACCAAACGCGAAAGTCATAAACAGGGCATCATTCGCACTCTTTGCCCTTTCGGCATACCACTCTAGCGCCTTGAGAGATTCCTGAGGACTAAAGATCGTGATAACACCCTGTGGCGCCTCACCTTCCGGTATTTCGTTTTGCCGACTGAACTTCTCTTTCAGCTTCTTGTGGTCGGGGTTATCTTCAATCGTATCCCAGCAGTCATAATAGGCTGCAGCCACCTGCTTTTCCTCTACCACATGAACACAATTCGACTGACCGTAAACGCCGCCATGAGAAAAATTGGTAGAACCGGTTAACACCGCCACTGGCTCATCATCTTTGGTTAAAACAATAAACTTGTGATGTGATATCGGTGGACGCTTCACATCATCACGAGTAATTCTATCCTGGCAGATAGACTTGATTCTGGCCTCACGGGCTGTTGCTTCATTCTCATCCTTCGGGAACACCACGCCGTCCTTTGGTGGATTGTCATTGGCATCATAAAGCACACGCACATCGACCCCCCGGCGCTGTGCAGATTTGAGTAGATCGGCGAACTCAGCCAGACGGAACTCGTAGGCGCAGACACGTATTCCCCACCTCTCATCTTCAGCACGGGCAACAAAATTCTCAACCGCTTCATAGAGGCCTCGAGAGAGCCAGGCCCAACGAGGGTCATCCGGGTTGCCGCGATCAGGCCGCGTATTGCCGAACCGTCTGACATACTCCTGCGATGCACTTGCACCACGATTGAAATAAATATCGTTAAACCCATCCTCCTCTGACTCCGTCTTGATTTTGACCTTTACCTCCTTGTACACCTCCAGTGCATCTGGGCGGCCTTTTAGCGCCTGGACACGATAGGTATATTCATAGCCGGGTTTAGCTGTGAAGTCAGACCAACTGAAACCCTGTATAGGATGGTGCTTGGTGGAGTACAAAGAGCCCGGCAGAAAGCCAGGGTCAGTTTCTTCAAAGGTCTTGATGCCTTTTAGCCAATAGGCCTCTTCCTCAACATGGTCTGTACGGTGGATTGCAAACCCCATCAAACCATCGCAGTCACTTTCGGCCATATCAAGCCCCAAGATGACCACATGCATACCGGCAATAACATTTAGCTTCAATCCATCATTACTGCATGACTTTCGCATCTCAATTTTCTCCTTAAAACTGATTCACATTAAACTCTAATGTGCGTTCTTATAACTACTGTTGTTCTTGAGCATGAAGCATTGACGCATAAGCATCTAATACCAAGTTAATTATTCTGATATAAATATTGCTGAAATCCGACAAACAGATCCCTTATCTCAGCCACACTGCCAAACTCGGCAGCCGCATCCCCCACACCACCATATTTAAGTGCGAGGAAACTTGGCAGCTTTGACTGGTCAAGTTCTTCCACCCCTTCTTTCACGTACTGCTGAAGAACGAAGTCGAGAAAGGCCTGCTGCTTGTAATCTTTGTATCGGGCATAGATATCACCTTTATGCGCCACCACCCTCTCCTCGCGAGTAATAGCAGGCATGGCAAATCGTATATAAGCGAGGACATCGAAGATATCACTGTTCTCAGCGTCAATAATGCGCTTGATTTCATCCATCTGCTCCCCGCCAAAGCCTTTTTCGGCAAGGCTATCGATTAACGCTCGGCGTGTAGCGGGCTGGCTCCAGATCGCCCGCAGCTCATCCTCGTCCTTGAAGAGGTCTGGCAACTCGCCATAGAGGCGCTCAAGGAACTCCTTTGCAGAGATCGGTTTACCGTCCGGTCCCCAGAAGGTGGTGACGGCCATGTGTTGAATGGTGCGCTCCTTGCCGTCGGCCAGTTTGATCTTGAGCTTCTTTTTCTTCTCGCACTCGCAGGGATACTCACCACACACGGGGCATGGCTCGGGCTCGGGCTTTTCACAAACACAGGGACGCTGACCACACACCTTGCACAGCGGGCGTTCCCCGGGCTCACAGGTACAGGGGCTGTTGCCACACCTGCTGCACGGTTCCGGGTCTACCGGCTCGCCGTCCCAGTCGGGGTCGCTGAACAGCTCATAGGCCTTCACGAAGTCGTAGATGGTGAAATACTCCTTGCCGTCGAAGAGGCGGGTGCCACGGCCGATGATCTGCTTGAACTCGATCATCGAGTTGACCGGGCGCATCAGCACAATGTTGCGCACGTTGCGTGCGTCGACGCCGGTGGAGAGCTTCTGCGAGGTGGTGAGGATGGTGGGGATGGTCTTTTCGTTGTCCTGAAACAGGCGCAGGAACTCCTCGCCCTTGGCGCCGTCGTTGGCGGTGACGCGCACGCAGTAGTTGGGGTCCTTGCTCTCCTTGTTCTGGTTGATGAGGTCGCGCACGGCGGCGGCGTGCTCCTGATTGGCGCAGAAGACCAGGCTCTTCTCGCGCTGGTCGATCATCTCCAGGAAGGTCTGCACCCGGTAGCGCTCGCGCGCCTCGATCTCGATGATGCGGTTGAAGTCCTCCTCCTCGTAGCGGCGCCCCTGCTCCAGCTCACCCTCGATGATGGTGTCGTCGGAGGTGTAGACGTAGTCGTCGAGGGTGGTGGCGATCTGCCGCACCTTGAAGGGGGTGAGGTAGCCGTCGTTGATCCCCTCCTTGAGCGAGTATATGTAGACCGGCTCGCCGAAGTAGCGGTAGGTGTCTGCG
>JBFFJV010000255.1:0-4118 GCA_041555695.1 Thiohalomonadaceae bacterium
CGGCATGCCCATGATAGGTGTGTATCACGTGGTCCTCACCATCCAGAACCCCAATCCTTTTTCTGTCACTGCTAATCACCGCCGTTTGAAATCCAAAAGAGATAACATCCCCCTCCTTCACCGGCTGCCCCTGGTTTTCAATGGGTTCAACCAACCTGGTGTAGCGCTTTAGCGCCGGGGGGGCCATGTAGGGGATTTTTCTCCCAAGCCTGCGCTGCCCATACACAACAAGCGCCACACAATCTGCGCCAAGGTGTATGTCTGTTTGATGGCTCCCGCCAGGCGTCAATGATGGAAAGTAAGTAAAAGGAACGCCCAGCAGCTCAGTTAGATAGCCGATGTAACTGTCGTCACGTCGTGCGACAAACTCGAATGTACTTGGTCTCTCCCGTGTACTGACAATTCGCTCATCCAAAGGCAGTTCACCATCAGATGTCATGACCCAGTGGGTACCCAGACCGAGAAGCTTTACCAGCTCAGAAGCAGTGACGATATCTGAATCCCTGAGTGATTCGAGCTCTCTTACTCTATACGTGATCGGGCGCACACAACCTCGCCTGACCGGTTCACACCCTGATGTGTTGTCATAATCCTTCGCCTCGGGTTCTACGGTGTACCAGCGCCAGTTTGACTTGACGACAGCACTGCATGAGCTCTGATTATCACCATAACCGGCATCCTGACTAAGAGACATACAGTGCCCCACCAGTTCAACAGGCCTTGGTGAGAGCAGCGCCTCTTCACCGAGTCGATACCGCAGAATAGATTCAAGTGCCCATTGGGGTGAACCTGTGCTCTTGATATACATGCCGTGTTCATGTGCCAAGGCTTGCGTTATAAGACAGAGAACACCCAGACTAGCCGCAGTTACGAACGAAAGCGATTTCTGAAATACAGGTATCATCATAGCGTCGGCCAGGCGTGGTCTCCTTGATAATAAAACGCAGGCACGAGGGTGCGACGTAAGATTCATGCATGGTGTCCTTTTCTACCCACTGCCCTCCCCTGGCGATAATACCGTCACGAGGAATAAACGTTGAGTAATAGGTATTTACAAACCTCGCTGACCGATTAAAGTGCTCGTCAGGCTTTAGGTCTAGCTCCACATATGAGGAGGGATCCTGGCAATCCTCAACTCGAACCTTATTGATACGCCCATTGTCGAGGTAAACTTTTTCTGACTTTGCATAACCAGGAACGATCACAATGCCCTCAGGATGACAGTAGTTAGGAGTACCATCCGAAGACTCCACCAGCTGCGCGGTAAATGACTCACTAACACCACTGCCCTTATTTCCCTCGCACCACGCCGTAGAGGGATCGCCGTCCATCATGTTGCTTGCAACATATCTGCCACCGGCGGGCTCCAGCGTCGAGGAGGCCTCCACCGTCCACGAGGCCAACTTGGCCTTGTACTCTGTGGCATTCCATGTGACAAATTGTTCATGTTGCAATAGCGGCAAGGAGTCAAACTCGACACTTAGGGTATCGATTGTTTTGAGATCTGCATTTGCGATGTCCCATGTAAGCACGCCGGGCGTCATAGCGCCCCCGTCGGGTGATTGTTTCAGGACACTATACTTGTAGGGTCCAAGATTGAGCTCAACATGCAGGTCTGGCGTCCCCTTCCAGTATCCTGCAGGCGCCACGGGATAGAGTAACTTGCGATTTGAAAACTCTGTCAATGCCGATTTACTGAATTCCCAGTCCTCAAACTCAAGATCAGCCGTGTAGCGAAGGTTTAACTGAATAGCCTCCCCCCTTGGGACATCAATTTCAGCAATACACCAGGCTTCACCCACCCCACCGTACATCTCAAGTTTATCGAGCCATTCCCGAGATGTGTGTTTGACTGGCTCTGTTGCATGACACCGGTAATCCTTTTTGTTCACAGAAATATGCACGCCAGACGCCGCATCTACAGGATTAAATTCACCAACCCAATATAGCGGCACACCATAGGTTATCCGTTTGTCACCGTCCGGGTTTCGTAGCCGGTAATTGGCATCAACCTTGTAACTATTCAAGTCCAGGATAGATATATTCAACTTCTCGCTGAGAAGTTCAATACAGTTCTCCTGTCTTGGCTCGATACCACCAGAGGGCTTGCTATCAGTCCATGCCACCGGACCACCGTTTGACCAGCTTGTTGTAGAAACCACCATAAGTAGCGACAACAGAGCGGCCGCATTCATTCTGTTCATAATGATTACATTTCCAATAATGAATTGTTGTTCTGTCTCATACCTGAGAGTTCACAGCTGGCTTATTATGGATGGATCTTTGATTTTGTCATCATCAGCCAGCAAGAATGCCTTGGATAGCACAATGGACAAACCAGTATCCCCTTCAAATGGCAGGAATACCTGGCTTAGGTTCCTGTCTTTGGCTCGACTTGGCACAATACAGAGATAACGGTCATTGGGCGCAATCAGGATATTGCCACTTCCAATGTGGATCTTGTATGTATTTCTCTTACCCTTAACAATGAGGAACTTGCCATCAATATTGGCGACATCACGGAGCTTCAGTCGTGGCAACAAACGTTCGAGTACACTCTTGCGGGTTTTAGCCACTTCTGAGAGATCACCGAAAGAGTAACTTTGCCAGTATTCACGGTAATCCGGACGCGCATTGGGACCACCATCCTGCCACTGCGGGTCATTACCGACGCTCGCCACCCCGACAAACAGGTCAACGTCGCGCATAATTTCTGAAAACACCAGTGGTGGGACCTCCACCAACGCCATGTCTTCATCGTTATCGCCACTGAAGCGAACCTGGTCGGTGGCCACGTAATACCAGATACCGGCATCGTTAAAACTGTCCGTATCATCAACGATTTCATTGATCCAGTACTGCGCCGTCATGTTGTATGCAGGCAGTGATTTGAGCGTAATTTCACCATCACGACCGTCATCATAGGCACCCAACAGGGAGTACTTCCATCCACGCAGGGCTGCCAGCGAATTAAACTGGTGTTGCTTGAGAATATGGGCTACCATGCGGTTGGAGTAGATCCGCGTTTTTAACTCGGCATCGGTAAGAATATAGATCTCGCGGTAGGCTTGTTTCAAGGGTTGCTTGATCTTTAACGTATCGAGGCGGTCCCGCCACGCCAGCACAGTCTCGGCATCTGAATCTATGGGATGCCAGAGGCGGATAGTGACATCATCGTTAAGAGCGACGGGCTCACCCTTAACATCCTGCCATTGCCCCTCTACAAAGAGCGCAGGTTGATCGTCCATGTTCCAGATCAATTTTCGGGCGATCTGGCTGACCAGACCATGATTAAGGTAATACTGGCTAAAATCTTCCAGGTTCCAGCTCATGTTTTCCGTGTAAAGCCGGTCTATACGGTCGCGCTGCGTGGTGGAGGCTTGCTTGACCTGCTTGGCGACCTCGCGCATTTTCTTCAGCTTAGCCGACAAGCTGGCGTTGTTTTTTACAAAGGCTGGTACGGTTTTTTGGGGTTTACCATCGGGCTTGCCCCATTCCAGCTCAGCCGTTCCTACCCCTGTCATGCTTAACGTCAACTGATAATCATTGAACGATTCAACACGCTGCCCCTCTGTCATGCCAAAGTCTGGTGCCGAGAGCTCTTCGACCTGCGAAGGTTTGATCCCTAGCCTTGCAGCCTGCTCATCGATGTATTTCTGGATCAGCTTTTGCGTGTTGTTCTGGCGGATACGCAGTTTGAGGCGTGAGAGGTGACTGATGCCCGCAAGCCCTTTTGACTGGGCCAGGGTATAAATGCCGGCGTTACCCACCCCTGCCGCCGCGGGCCCCTGCCCGGGGATCTTCTGGAAACATTTCTCGACCAGCAGGGCAATCGTTTGCAGGCTTTTCGCGTCATGAAATCGGCTCATGCACCACAACAGTCCTTTTAGCAGATTATGACTGTATGCCTCGATGTATTCATGGGTGTTATAGGTATACTCGCGGCCATTGTAACTGTTGGTATGTGAGATGGTGGTGACCTCGATATGCGAGGCATCATGAGACTGTAAATTAGATTGTGTATCTGCTTATCATTGACCCACAAGGGGGATAAGCACGATGAACAAGCAAGAACTAGAAGCCTTCGCTCGCGAAGCGGCTAAGACCATTAAAACAGA
>JBFFJV010000256.1:0-4104 GCA_041555695.1 Thiohalomonadaceae bacterium
AGGACAGGTTACGGACTGTATCGCAGGCCACACTGTCGAGAATGACCCGGTTATTGAGGGTAGCTTCCCATACACGCTGGTGCCTTGGATTACTCAGACGGCCTTCAGGTACCTCACGCAGATCGCCATATCCTTCACCTCTTAGCTCCTTAGCGACACGGCCACCGTAGGGAAGTAGTTCGACAGGAAATTCCTCTTTCTCTTCGTTATCCGGTGAACAATAAGCGCCAAAGGGGCAAGGGAAAGGAGAACTGCATTGTTCTCCTGCTTCAACCCTGGGTTCATCACCAGCCAGTGTCGTGGCGGCATCCTCAATCCATCCAGGTACTTCAGCTATGTTGGCCTCAACGTTCTCACTGATATCGGCGTAATGGAACAGTCCGTGGTAGTCCTCTCCTCCAGGGTAGACGAAAGAGGTGTCAATATGGGCTATTTCGGTACGGGTAAGGGGCAGACCTGACTCTCGCGCCACCCAGGTCTGAATTGACGCATCAGTGATGTGATAGGCCTTTACGCTGGCGGAGGACTTTACCTCTGTCATGCGCCAGCCGCCATCCTCTGGTATGAGAAGGTCTACCAGCACCAGTATGCCGTTGGCCTTGAATGCTGCCTCAAATAGCGGCTTGGGAGGTTGTGACAGGTGATGATTCGTATCTGCCAGGCCTTTTCCCAAATCATCGGTAGTTACCAGACTCCCGTTCGGAAAGAGTGACTGGGCCAGCTCGCCAACCTGGGTTCCTGTATCAAGCCGCATGGCGGTGCCAGAACTCTCCTCAGCCTCCTCTGGCTTATTGACCTGAAGCCAGAGACGTCGCGCACATTGTAGATGTGCCAATACCCGTGACTTGGATAGTCCCTTTCTCATAAATCTGTCCGGTTTGTTGTGCTCTGGATAAAGCCGATGGATCGCTTAGACTTGCCATCTTCCTTCAGGTCACATTCTTGTTGTAGCACCTTAGCAATTTCCGTCGCGGAGCTAAAGGGCTGGAAACGGTGTCTGCGAGTGATGACATTATAATCGCCAGGGGTAAGGACACCCAGTTGATTGACAAGTGATCTTGCCTCTGGCGAGGCGGCTATACCGAGCCTGTCACTCAGTTTTGAGAACAGTGCCCATGCTTGCTCTGGTCTCAGATAGTCGAACTTGGCCTTCATATCGAACCTCCTCAGGGAAGCCTGATCCAGATCGTCCACCAGATTGGTCGAAGCAATAAAGATCCCTGAAAAGCTCTCCATCTGGGTCAGCATCTCATTTACGGCTGTAACCTCCCATGACCGCTGAGCCTTTCTTCTGTCCTGTAGAAAGCTATCGACCTCATCTATCAGGAGGAGAGCCTTCTCCTCATCGGCCTCGCGAAAGGCCCGTGCGATATTCTTTTCTGTTCCTCCAACATACATATCGATGAGATCAGATGCCCTTTTGACATGTAGCGGCACATCGAGTCGCGTAGCTAGCCATCTGGCGTAGGCGGTTTTTCCTGTGCCGGGTGGACCATAAATACACAGCCTGCCTGACTGTATGTTTCCCAGATTGTCAGCAAGTGCAGTCAGGTTTACATCAGCATTGATGACCTCCGGATCATAATAATCAGGTAGTTCATCTTTGGCGGCTCGACTTAGCACTTGGTGTCCCTGCGCCAACAGAGTTGTTTCAACAAGATGCTCCAGTGAGCAGTCTACTTTGTCACCGGGTAGCTCATCCTTAATAGCACGTATGACCTTGGTTGCTCTTGCGATAACAGCCGGTGAGACATCTTCTGAACTGGCGATACGCCCAATGGTCTTGTGTGAGGCAAGGTCGCTGCACAGCTTCTCTACAATTGCGGTACGTTGTTTTTGTTGTGGCACGGATAACTCGACAACCATATCAAATCGGCGAATGAAGGCCGGATCCATGCAGTGCACGGAGTTGGTGAGCCAGATTGTTGGAACGTCACTCTCCTCCAGAATACGGTTAATCCAGCCCTTATGCTTACTGGCTGTGCTCCTTGTGCCGAAGAGTGAATTACCATCCCCGAAAATATCTTCAACCTCATCAAAAAGTAAGATGTTATCGTGTCCTGAAAAGATATTTTGAGCAGCCCGGAAAGAACGTAAACGCCTTTTCCCTTCAATTGGATCACCATCACTGTCTTCTCTGGAAATCTCATACAGTGTCACCTCCAGTTTCTTGGCAAGAACACGTGAGAGTTGGCTTTTCCCAGTTCCCGGAGGGCCGTAAATGAGGATATTTACACCCTGCTTTCTTTCCTCGGACGCTTTTTGTAAGTATGGGAGTAAGATGTTAAGTGACGAGCTGATGTGTGAGTAATCATCAAGAGATAGCTCAGGTGGCGTGCAATTAAGAATAGTGTCACGCAGAAGGAGAACAGGATCACTTTCCTGTATAAGCATTCTGGCGGCAAACTCTCTTGATAGAATTTCTAGCTTTCCTGAGAGTCTCCCTGAGTGATTGTGATCGATGTAAACGATCCCTGATCTTGCTAAGGTTCCATTGCGGCTTAATGTAAGTTTGACCTCATCAAACGGAATATCGAGAGTTAGAGCCAGTGTGTTACAAACCTTGTTGAAAGTCATACTACCTAGCGTCTCGGCGGCCTCACTAAGCCCTTCCTCTGCATAGAGAAGTACCGTGAAAGCCAGAATACTTTTATCGCTTTCTGTTAGATGTAGAACTTTACCTAAATTCTGTATGTTGACGTCAAGGTCGTGCGGAAGTGCAATGGTGTCAGCCTTCTTCTCGAACTTGCGAACGCATTTTCGCAAGCTTCTAATGGCTTCCTTCATATCAAAGTCTGCTAGAAAATCATCCTCCTCATCATCAAGAGGAGTCTTCAGGCCAATTTCAGAGGCTATTCTGTCATCTGAGTAACCGAGGTTTGTAATAAATTCCTTGTAGCCGCCTAACGGCAGAAGGATTCGTGTGATCCAGAGACGAACGATATCTCCATTTTCTACCGCAAGTGAATCATTGCCCCTGAATTTCCGCTTCATACTAGGTGCCTCCCGTTTGTGTGAGAGACAGTATCTTGTATAGTGCGACATAATATGACGCGGAAATGTTTATCCTAGAATATCTAGGTTAGTGAAAAAGCGTTGATATTGGGCAGGTAGGAAGATTGTGCCAAAAAATGGCTAAAGGTCGCCAAAGGGGTTTTCTAGTAAGTGGGCGTACTGAGGATTGATAAAGCCTGTCACAATACGGTCACAGAATTGTCACAGGAAAAGATGAATGTGGCCGGAAATGACGTAACTTATTGAAAAATTTGGCGCGCCCGAGAGGATTCGAACCTCTGACCGTCGGCGTCGGAAGCCGATATTCTATCCAGCTGAACTACGGGCGCGTAACAGCGGTGGATTCTAGCATAGGGGGAATCCTCTTCTCCATGTAATCAGGATAAGTTGTGCTTAATCGCAGTTGAATTTCGTCAAAATCATCATTTCGGTATATACTAATGCGCTTTCGCCCCCGGATAAGCGGACTCTGTGGAGCCTCTCTGGTCGTGATATCGACCCTTCAGTGCCTGGTTTAGGCCTGGCGCTGACGGCTTTGTGGCAAATAACGGTTTATTTATTAGATAGTTAGGAGTTTAACGTGAGCAACAAGACGAACACTGAATTTGGCTTTTTCGTAGGCGCAACCATTGTGGCCGTGGCGCTGATACTGAGCATCAACACCCTGATGTGTGGTCTGTTACAGGGTCCGCCTGCCGATATGAGTGATGAGGCGATTGCCGCCCGTATCGCCCCTGTAGGCCAGCTGAACATGGGAGCGGCTACTGCGCCCGTAGCCCCTGTTGCCGCTGCCCCGGCTGCGGCCAGCGCTAGCCGCTCGGGTGAGGCGGTCTACACCGCTCAGTGCGCCATGTGCCATGCCACCGGTGCAGCCGGTGCCCCGAAAGTCGGTAATGCTGGTGACTGGGGTCCTCGCGCCGCCACCGGTATGGATGCCCTGATGAACAGCGCCATCAACGGTAAGAACGCGATGCCCGCACGTGGCCTTTGCGCCACCTGTTCTGATGACGAACTGCAGGCCGCCGTTGAGTACATGGTAAACAACAGCAAGTAATCTCCTTACTGCTGACAAAAAAAGGGCGCTTAACA
>JBFFJV010000257.1:0-4082 GCA_041555695.1 Thiohalomonadaceae bacterium
GGTGGAGAAGTTCGCCGGCTACGGCTTTAACAAGTCGCACTCCGCCGCCTATGCCCTGGTCTCCTACCAGACCCTGTGGCTGAAGACCCACTATCCGGCCGAGTTTATGGCGGCGGTGCTCTCTGCCGATATGGACAATACCGACAAGGTGGTGACCCTGATCGAGGAGTGTAATGAGATGGGGCTTAAGGTGGTGCCCCCCTCGGTCAATAACAGCAGCTATAAATTTACCGTCGATGAAGAGGGGGCCGTGGTCTATGGCCTCGGCGCTATCAAGGGGGTGGGCGAGGGGGCCATTGAGGGCATCGTGCAGGAGCTCAGGGAGAACGGTCCGTTTAAGGACCTGTTCGACTTCTGCCGCCGTATTGATACCCGTAAGGCCAACCGCCGGGTGCAGGAGTCGCTGATCCGCGCCGGTGCCCTGGACAAGATTGGCCCCAATCGCGCTACCCTGATGGCGGCCCTGCCGCAGGCGCTGAAGATGGCCGATCAGGACTCGAAGAACCGCGCGGCGGGGATGAGCGACCTGTTTGGTTTTGATAGTGACGTGCTGGAGGATAGCCCCGCCAGTTATGACGAGGTACCGGAGTGGGAGGAGGATATCCGCCTGGTCGGTGAAAAGGAGACCCTGGGGCTCTATCTTACCGGCCACCCGATTAACCGTTTTCTGCCGGAGCTCTCGACCTTTACCTCCTGTCGCATCGCCGATCTCAGTGAGGGCAAGGCGAAGACCGTGACCATTGCCGGCCTGATCATCGGTATTCGCACCCGGCCCACCAAGAAGGGCGACAAGATCGCCTTTGTCACCATAGATGATCGCTCCGCCCGTATTGATGTGAATTTCTTTACCAAGGAGTACGCGCGTTTTCATGAGCTGCTGGGCAAGGATCGGATTATTGTCTGCAGCGGCGAGATCCGCCACGATGACTATGCCGGTGGACTGGTGATGGGGGTGCAGGAAGCCTACGATATGGAGCGTGCGCGTGAGGTTTATGCCAGGTGCCTGCATCTGAAGCTGCCGCAGGGGCCGGCAGTGAACGGCTTTGTTAGCGATTTAGACCGGGTGCTCGCTCCCTTTCGTGAGGGGGGAACCCCGATCATGCTCGACTACCACAATGAGCAGGGGCAGGCACGGGTGATGCTGGGTGAGCAGTGGCGGGTACGCCCCAGCGATGAGCTGTTGAGCCGCCTGCGCCAGCTATTAGGTGAGGAGCAGGTGTCGCTGATCTACCGCTAGGGCGCTGGCCAACAGTCAAAAAGTCGCCATAGAGTTTCGGAGGAGGGCGGGAATTTTGTTATTCTCTGTCTGCTCTGTGGCTTCAGCGGTAAATGCTTTGGGTCATCTTTTGGCCAGAACTGTGACCAATTGGGCGCGACAACTTGCCAATCTGTCGCGTATAATCTTGATATTGTTAAGAATCAGAACGAAATAGTCGGAACATTATTAGTCATGAATCTCAATTTTCTTGAATTCGAACAGCCCATTGCCGAACTTGAAGCGAAGATCGAAGAACTCCGCTATGTCGGTGATGATGCCGAGATCAACATCGGTGAGGAGATTGGACGCCTGCAGGCCAAGAGCAAGAGCCTGACAGAGTCGATCTTCACCAGCCTTAACGCCTGGCAGATCTCACAGCTGGCACGCCATCCGCAGCGCCCCTATACTCTGGACTACATCGAGCGCCTGTTCAGCGATTTTGAAGAGCTGCACGGTGATCGTGCCTATGCCGATGATGCCGCCATTGTCGGCGGTGTCGCCCGCCTGAACGACAAGCCGGTGATGGTGATAGGCCAGCAGAAGGGGCGTGATACCAGGGAGAAGGTCTTGCGCAACTTCGGCATGCCGCGCCCCGAGGGTTACCGCAAGGCGCTGCGCCTGATGGAGATGGCCGAGCGCTTCAAAATGCCCATCGTCACCTTCATCGATACCCCCGGCGCCTATCCCGGCGTTGGTGCAGAGGAGCGTGGGCAGTCTGAGGCCATTGCACGCAACCTGCTGGTGATGTCCAAGCTGAAGACCCCCATCGTTTGTACCGTGGTGGGTGAGGGTGGCTCTGGTGGTGCGCTGGCGATTGGTGTGGGTGACCGCGTCAATATGCTGCAGTACAGTACCTACTCGGTAATTTCGCCCGAGGGTTGTGCCTCCATTCTGTGGAAGAGCGCCGAGAAGGCCTCCGATGCGGCCGAAGCGCTGGGTATTACCTCCGAGCGTCTGAAGGAGCTGGGTCTTATCGACACCATTATTCCTGAGCCACTGGGCGGTGCCCATCGCGATATCGACGCGGTGGCGGACAATGTTAAGGCGGCCCTGGCCGAAGACCTCGACGCCCTTGGCCGACTCGATATGGAGGAGCTGATGGCGCAGCGTTACCAGCGCCTGATGTCCTTTGGGAACTACGAAGAGAAGTAGGCCCATCATCCTTGGTGGTGGCCCCGAGCTAACCTGAGCGGGTCACAGCCATGTCCAGTTCGTTTCACCCCGAACAACTGCTTCCCATTCTGCAGCGCCTTCCCGCGGCCAGCCGTTACTGGCTGGGCTTCAGTGGTGGCCTTGACTCTAGCGTGTTGTTATACGCGTTGTCGCAGCTGGCGGAACAACTACCGGCCCCATTTTCTGTGATCCATGTCGATCATGGTCTGTCGCCCGATTCCGCCGCCTGGTCTGCTCAGTGTCGTCATCAGTGTGATGCCCTTGGCATCGAGTTACTGGAGATACGGGTGGAAGTGGATAGCCGTGGTCGGGGTATTGAAGCGGCGGCACGTGAGGCGCGATATAGCGCCTTTGCTGAAGTTATTGATGAGGGCGGGATGTTACTCACCGCCCACCATCATGACGATCAGGCCGAGACGCTGCTGCTGCAATTGTTGCGCGGTGGCGGGGTACGTGGCCTGGCTGCAATGCCGGAGGCACGCCCCTTTGCGACGGGGTGGCTGGGACGCCCGCTGCTGCAATTTGGCCGCGATGCCCTGCAGCAGTACGCCATGGCGCAGGGACTGCAGTGGATTGAAGACCCCAGTAACTTCGATACCTCTCTGGAGCGCAATTTCCTGCGACATGAACTATTGCCGCTGCTGGAACAGCGCCGTGAAGGTGTCAGGGCAGTACTGGCTCGTAGTGCCGGCCACTTTGCTGAATCTGCGGCGTTACTCGATGAGTTGGCGGCACTGGACCTGGAGGTGGTTTCAGTGGCGGGAGAGGCGACCCTGTCTATATCTGTCCTGCGGTCTTTATCTGCAGCACGCCAGCGTAACCTGCTACGTTACTGGTTACGCCGTCTTAAGCTGACGGTGCCTGATAGCCGTAACCTGCAGCGTATTTTCGATGAGCTGCTGCCTGCAGCGGTGGATGCCGAGCCGCTGGTTAGTTGGCCTGGCGGTGAGGTGCGGCGTTATCGCGACCAGCTGTACGCGATGTCGCCGCTGGCGCCTGCACCTGAACCGGTAGAGATGCGCTGGCACGGTGAAGATACCGTGGTACTACCGGCAGGGCTGCCGGGTGCGCTTAGCATGCGGCGTGTCACGGGTAGGGGTATTAGAGAGGAGCTACTCAAGGGAGAGCTCACCATCGGCGGGCGATGTGGCGGAGAGAAACTGGCTGTAGCGGGGCGAGAAGGTCACCATACCCTGAAAAAACTCTACCAGGAAGCGGCCATTCCGCCATGGGAGCGTAAGCGCCGCCCGCTGCTGTTTATCGATGGTCAATTGGCACAGGTAGCCGGTTTGTGGACCGATAGCCGCTTCGCCTGCGGGGAAAATGAGCAGGGAATTCAATTTGAATGGTCTGACGCCATTGAAGTTTTGGGCAAAAACAACGACAATTACTGAGGCCTAGCGCCGAAAGTAAATTTCTTTTATCTCAGCTTGTTAGCGGCTTTCATGACGAAGTATATCTTTATTACCGGCGGTGTTGTTTCCTCTCTGGGCAAGGGCATCGCATCCGCCTCTCTGGCGGCCATCCTCGAGGCCCGTGGCCTTAAAGTGACCCTGCTCAAGCTTGATCCCTACATTAACGTGGATCCGGGCCCCATGAGCCCGTTCCAGCACGGCGAGGTCTATGTCACCGAAGACGGTGCCGAGACTGA
>JBFFJV010000258.1:0-4080 GCA_041555695.1 Thiohalomonadaceae bacterium
ATGATCGGTGACACATGCCCACCACCTGGTGGAATCGTCATAACATGCACCCGTTCGCTACTATTCATTTGGGCATCATGATCGGCAAAGACGTAAAGCTCTCCGCCTCGTGCCCTCACCTCTTCCAGATTCGATTTAAGTTTTTCTAAAAGATCGTCATTTGGTGCAACGGCGATCACTGGCATCACTTCATCGACCAATGCCAGCGGGCCGTGCTTCAACTCTCCGGCAGGGTAGGCCTCGGCATGGATGTAGGAGATCTCCTTTAATTTTAACGCCCCTTCCATCGCGATGGGGTACTGCACGCCGCGCCCCAGGAACAGGGCATGGTGTTTATCGGCGAAGCGCTCGGCCAGCTGCTTGATCGGCTCATCGAGCTTCAGCACCTCTTCGATGTGACGCGGCAGCCCGAGAAGTTGTTCAACGATAACCGCCTCACGCTCGGCGCTAATACGATGACGGCGTCCGATCGCGGTGACCAGTAACAGCAGTGCCACCAGCTGGGTAGTAAAGGCCTTGGTGGAGGCAACACCAATCTCGGGGCCGGCGCGGGTCATCAGAGTAAGGTCGGCCTCACGGGAGAGGGAGCTTTCGGGGACGTTACAGATGGCCAGCGAGGGGCCAAAGCCCCACTCTTTGGTCGCGCGCAATGCAGCCAGGGTATCGGCGGTCTCGCCGGACTGGGAAAGCACGACTACCAGGGCATCGGGATTGGGCACCGGATGGCGGTAGCGGAATTCACTCGCCACCTCAACGCGACAGGGGATCCCTGCCACACCCTCGAACCAGTTTCGTGCCACCATCGCGGCGTGGAAGCTGGTGCCGCAGGCGATCAGCTGCACCGACTTAATCCTGTCGAAGATGGCGCTGGCGGCAGGGCCAAAGCTCGCCTCCAGCACCTTGCCATTGGCCACGCGTCCCTCCAGCGTTTCGATCACGGCCAGCGGTTGCTCGTAGATCTCTTTCAGCATGTAGTGGCGATAGTTGCCACGGCTGGTAGCATCGGCGCTAAGTGTTGATTCACTAACCTCTCGCTCTACCTGTTGTCCCTCGTCATCATAAATCGTCAAACCGTCGCGAGTGATGTCTGCCACATCACCATCTTCGAGAAAGATAAAGTTTCGTGTTACAGGTAGCAGTGCGGCCACGTCAGAGGCGATAAAATACTCACCGATGCCAACACCGATCACCAGCGGACTGCCGCGTCGTGCCGCAATCAACCGCCCCGCTTCGTGGTTACTGATGACTCCCAGGGCATAGGCACCTTCGAGTTCGGTGATCGCATCACGGGTGGCCTGCAGCAGATCCTTGCCCTCGGCCTGGTGGTTGTAAATTTGATGTACCACCACCTCGGTGTCAGTTTCGGAGGTGAATTCATAGCCCTGTTCAATCTGCTGGCGTCGCAACGATTCATGGTTTTCGATGATGCCATTGTGTACAACGGCAACGCCTTTTTTACAGATATGCGGATGGGCGTTCTGTTGCGATGGCTGGCCATGGGTAGCCCAGCGGGTGTGTGCGATACCGAGGTTGCCCTTTAACGGGCGTTCACTCAGCACATCGGCCAGTGCCTGTACCTTGCCGAGCATGCGCTCGCGGTCGATGCAGCCTTCGCCATTAATCACCGCGATCCCCGATGAGTCGTAACCGCGATACTCCAGACGCCGTAGTCCCTCCAGGAGGATCCCCACTACATCCCGCTCTGCGACCGCACCGACGATACCACACATCGCTTACTTCCCCTTCTTCTGTGGCCGCTTCCAGCCCTTGATGCCCTTTTGCGGTGTGCGCGTAAGGCTCAGTTCGTTATCACTCACATCTTTGGTAATAGTGGCGCCCGCACCCACCGTGGCACCATCGCCTATACAGACCGGGGCCACCAGCTGCGAGTCGGAGCCGATAAAGGCATTGTTACCGATCACGGTACGGTGCTTGTTGGCACCGTCATAGTTGCAGGTAATGGTACCGGCACCGATATTCACATTTTCACCCATGCTGGTATCGCCGATGTAGCTGAGGTGGTTGACCTTGGAGCCGGCGCCGATCTGGCTGTTCTTCACTTCGACGAAGTTGCCGACCTTTGCCCCAGACGCCAATTCGGTGCCGGGGCGGATACGTGCGAAGGGTCCGATCGAGCAGTCTGCGGCGATCACCGCATCTTCCAGCACGGACATCGGCGCGATCTCAACACCGTCACCGATCACTACGTTTATCAATACGCAGCCGCAGCCAACCGTCACACGGTTGCCCAGTTTCACCTCGCCACTGAGGATCACGTTGGTGTCGATCACCACATCCTCACCGCACTCGACCGTGCCCCGAAGATCGAAACGAGTGGGGTCAAGTAGCGTGACGCCCTCACGCATCAGGCGCTCGGCTTGTCGACTTTGGTAAACCCGTTCCAGGTGTGCCAGTTGTACCCGATCATTAACTCCGGCCACCTCATCCTCATCGCGCGTGATCAGTGCATTGACCGAAATCCCATCCGCTACCGCCATGGCGATAATATCGGTGAGGTAGTATTCACCCTGTGCGTTACTATTCTCAAGCCGCTTTAACCAGCCCTGTAATTTGGCCCCGTCCACCGCCAGAATACCGGTATTGACCTCGCGGATCGCAAGTTCATCATCCGACGCATCCTTCTGCTCGACGATGCGCTGCACCCTGCCTTCCACATCACGCACGATGCGCCCGTAACCTGTCGGATTTGTGAGCTCCATCGTCAGTAGTGCAAGTCCATCCCCCACATGCTCGAGCAGAGCCTGTAATGTCGTCTGTGTCACTAACGGTACATCGCCGTAGAGCACCAGCACCGTAGACTCCGCCTTGAGGTTACCGACAGCCTGTTCCACCGCATGTCCGGTACCCAGCTGCTCTGCCTGTTCCGCCCACTGCAGGGTCTCGTCGTTAATCACCTCTTTTACCACCTCACCACCATGGCCGTAGACCACATGCACCGCATGCGGCTGTAAACTGCGTGCGGAATCAATCGCATGCTGCAACAGTGGTTTGTCTGCGAGTTTATGCAGCACCTTGGGCAGGCTGGAGCGCATACGGGTACCCTTACCCGCAGCCAGAATGACGACTTCAAGACTCATAAATGTTTTGCTCAATATCAATTAATGCAGCGTGCCCGGTGTCTGGCTCACGCCATTCTGCTTTTCATCTGCAGTCGCATCACGGACATCTACCACTCGCACATGGAAGGTAATGGTCTTACCCGCCAGAGGATGGTTGCCATCGAGGGTAATGGTCCCCGCATCGACATGGGTAACGATCATCTTCAGTGAGTCACCAAGCTCATTCTGAAACTCCGCCTCAGCACCTAACTTACGGTACTCCGGGGGAACATTCTCGATGGCATCGGAAAAGGTCTTCTCCGGGTCCCAGTCACCAAAGCCTTCGGCTGGTGTGAGGGTCACCGACACCACATCACCAACCGCCTGACCATCCAGAGCTGCCTCAACAGACTCAAACAGCCCGCTGTCACGCCCGTGCAGGTAGCTTACCGGCGTATCCATCTGCTCTACGGTCTCACCATCCTCGGTCTCAATGCGGTAGCTTACGGTCACCACCTTGTCTTTGCTTATCACTGACACTTCCTCTCACCGTTTCTCATGGAACTTTATTCCAGACAATAAAAAAGGGCAGTTTAACACTGCCCTTTTTCGATAACACCTGTCACCCACCGAAATGGGTTCAGACTGGTATCGTTAGCCTTTCAACTACTTACCCAGCTTCTTGCGCAGACGCTGAATTGTCTGCAACTGAGCGATCGCCTCGGCCAGCTCGGCCTCGGCAGCAGCGTAGTCCATATCGCTATCGCGATCAGCAAGGGCCTGCTCGGCACGGGCCTTCGCTTCCATCGACTTCGCCTCGTCCAGGTCACGGGCACGCAGTGCGGTATCGGCCAGCACGGTAACTACATGAGGTTGAACCTCAAGCATGCCACCGGAGACGAAGAAGAAATCCTCTTCGCCGCCTTCCTTTACCACACGTACCTCACCAGGCTTGAGCTGTGTTAGCAGTTGGGTATGACGGGGATAAATCCCCACCTCACCCATCTTCGCAGGTGCAATC
>JBFFJV010000259.1:0-4045 GCA_041555695.1 Thiohalomonadaceae bacterium
ACGGCACACTGGAGGTTAAGAGCAACAGCGAAGAGCTGCAGAATATTCGTCGTGAGATTCGACGCGCCAATCACCGTACCTTCTTTGCCATTCTTGGCAGCTCGCTGCTCATCAGTGCAGCGCTGCTACTGGGGCTTGATGGCTACGCCCCGGCGCATGTCGTCTACGGTATGCCGGTAGATAGTTGGGCACTGGCGATCCTCGGCGGCGTGATCCTCATCTCCAACTGGCCCCAGAGTCGAGATTAAACGACACGATTGAGACCATTGAAATAAGTGCTGTCCCCCCCCATTACGGAACTTCGTTTACCGTAAATCCCTAGTTCCAAACTTGGCCTTTCCTGCCACTGCTGACAGGAGGCGAGGAATCCGCGCATGAAACAGATCGACATTGCCATTATTGGCGGAGGCATCTCCGGCACGGCGCTGCTCTATGAGCTGGCACGACGTGGCGATACCGGCAGGGTGGTATTACTGGAGAAATACCCCTCGTTGGCCACGGTAAACTCGCATGGCCGTAATAACAGCCAGACCCTGCACTGTGGCGATATCGAGACCAACTACACCCTGGATAAGGCGTTACAGGTGCAGCAGACGGCACAGATGGTGGTCGATTATGCCCGCTCACTGCCCGCGGATGAACGCGATAAACTGATCTACAAATACCCCAAGATGGTCTTGGCAGTAGGTGAGCAGGAATGCCAGCAGCTCACGACAAGATTCGATAACTTCAGACATCATTTTCCCGATATGGAATTGCTGGATGCCGACGGTATCGCCGCGATTGAGCCAAAGGTGGTGATGGGGCGCAAAGAGCGGGTACTGGCAATCGCCACACGAGATCAGTACAGCGCTGTCGATTTTCAGCGTCTCGCCCACTCCTTTGCCACACAGGCGCAGCAACTGCAGCCCGGTTATGAGCTACGACTGGACACCGCAGTAAAAGCCATCCATCAGGAAGATCAGGGTTTTCGACTCGATACGGGAGATGAGGTACTGCATGCCCGTACGGTGGTGGTTTCTACCGGTGGTCACAGCCTGCTGTTCGCACAGCAGTTGGGTTACGGTAAGGAGTACGCCTGCCTGCCGGTGGCGGGAAGTTTCTACTACACGCCACAACTGCTCAACGGTAAGGTCTACACGGTTCAGAACGACAAACTGCCCTTCGCCGCGGTGCATGGTGACCCGGATATCCTGATGCCGGGTAAGACTCGCTTCGGTCCCACCGCTTTGGTGCTGCCACTGCTGGAGCGATACCACTGGAACACCCTGCCGGAGTTTTTGCAGGTGACCAGGCCGGAGTTGTCGGTACTGAAGGTAATGGCTGGCCTGTTGAGTGAATCCGAGGTGCGCCGCTACATGCTGCGCAATATGCTTTATGAGGTACCGGGTGTGGGGCGGCGCCTGTTCCTCAAGGAGGCACGTAAGATCATTCCCTCACTTAGCCTGGAACAGCTGCACTTTGCCAGGGGGATCGGTGGCATACGCCCGGTGATGATCGATAAACAGAAACAGACGCTGCATTTGGGTGAGGCGCAGATCGATCCCGGCAACGGTATCCTCTTCAATATGACCCCCTCGCCCGGTGCCACCAGTTGTCTGGGTAATGCGAAGCGTGATGCCGAGCGTATTGTTAGCTATCTTTAAACGATGGCATGGGCAAATATGAAACAGGTGCTGGCCGAAATACGAAAGCGATAGCTGTTACGTTATTCAGAACAGGGAGCTAAAAGTGTCCTCAACAGACTCACAGAATATGGAACAGATGACGGTCGAAACCCCGGATGCCCTCAAGCTTATCGGAAAACTGGCGGTGCGTTTTCACATGCTTAGCGAAGAGCAGCTGCAACAGGCACTGGCACAGCAAGGCGCTGGCGAAGATAAGGTTCCGCTAGGACAAACGCTGGTGAAGATGGGGCTGATTAGTGAATCACAGTTAAGCTTCCTTATAGGTGCGCAGGAGATGAAGGCGTTGCGCGCCAGGGACCTGAAGTTTGGCAGTATCGCGGTAGAAAATGGTTTTGTCACTGAACTGCAGGTAGAGACTGCCCTGCAGTGCCAGAAAGAACAATTTATAAAACATAAAAAGATCCTACTGATTGGCGACATCATGGTGGCCGACGGCATTATTAGCGAGGAGCAAAAACAGAGTGTGATTGAGGTGCAGCAACGTATCCTCAAGGTACGTGAAGAGCACTCCGCCACACTCGCTTCGCAGAACGAAGAGCAAATCCTGAGTGCTGAGGAGGGGGCTGAACTTATCGTTAGCAAAGATGGAATGACGGCCACTCTACGGGCAGCCATATCAGTGCCGGTTGAGGAGCTGACAACCAGGGTTGAGCAGTTACTACAACAGTATGAGATCAAATTCGGCCGGGTTACCGAGCAGGCAATCAGTGACTGGATTGAACAGGGGACGGATCGTGAAGAGCGTTTAATCGTTGCCCGCGGCAGAGAACCTGTGGTGGGACATGGCGGTGAGATTCATTACTACTTCGATACCGATCCCCTGAAGGCGGGAAAGATTAAAGAGGGCGATGTTATCGACTTCAAAGATCGCGGAGAAATCCCGCAACTTGATGAAGGGGCGGTGTTGGCCGAGTTGAGTGAGCCCGACCCGGGTGTTGCCGGCACCGACGTGCATGGCGAGCCGATCCCGCCGCCTGCGATGAAGGCCAGGGTGTTGCTGTGTGGCAGTGGGGTCTCGTTGAGCGAAGATGGTAAACAGGCTCTGGCCAATCTTGGCGGTTCGCCATCATTGGCAAAGACTGGAGCGATGTCAGTATTCCCTCTATACAAGGTTGACGGCAATGTCGGTTATAAAACCGGGCATGTTGATTTTGATGGGGATATCCAGGTTAGTGGAGCTGTGGAAAAGGATTTTAGAGTCAAAGGTGGCAAGCTTAGCGCGCAGGAGGTTGAGGCCGCCGATATCGAGGTCAAAGGGGATGTCATTATTCGTGGCGGTATCCTTGGTGGGCGGATCAAGGCCGGCGGTAATCTGATGGCGGCATACATTCACGACTCTGTGATCGAGGTGGATGGTGACGTGCTGGTACAGAAAGAGATAATGGGGTGCGATATTAAGGTCGGTGGCGGAGTCTATTCCAGGACTTCCATTGTGCTCGACTCACGAATCGCCGCCAAGGGGGGAATTGTTGCCGGTGATATCGGCTCCGATGTTGCTGCCCCATCAGCCTTGAGCGTAGGTAGTGATGCCTTGCTGGAGCTGCGTATTGCTGAACTCAATGATGCCATCCACCAGCAGCGAGCCCGGCAGGCAGAGTTACGCAAACAGCTTGAAGCGGGCGAGTTGGAGAATCAGCAGATCAATATCGATATTGCTGAGATGGCGCAGGTACAGGACCGCTCGCAGGTAGAGCAGCGTGAACTGACAGAGCAGCGCGATGCACTGCTGGCACAGGGTGAACAGCAGCAGGCCGATGAGCTGGAAAATGAAATTCTCGAGGATGCGGCACGGGCAACGAAGGCCGAGCAGGACCTGAATGCGCTATTTGAACGACAGGATAAAATTGTTGAGCAGGCATCACTGTGCGAACAGGAGATCCTCACTATTGAGGAGGCGGTCGGCTTTAGCTCAAAGGAGCTTGAGGTGCTGGAGCAGCAAATGACAGAAGAGCAGGCGGATGTCAGCATTAAAATTACCGGCACCCTCTACCCCATGACAACTATCGCCACCACCCATACCTCGGTAAAGACAAAACAGGCGATGAAGGCACTGATTATTCGTGAAAGGGCTACACGTACAGAGGCTGGGGATGAGGTGTGGAAGGTTGTCACTGAGAGTCTGAAATAAACAATTTTATTCAGTGGTTAATAGCCACCGGGTGAGACGTGCACTTGAAGGTAGGGGTGCGGTTGAGATTCAGCGGCGATAGGCCAGGCGATCAAATTGTGTCGTCTGGCAATAGGCCTCATTTTGCATGCGCTGTTGAATTAGATTTCTCTTCTCCGTATTACGCAATACGCTCCAGTAACGGGCACCACCCTGCCAGTCAGCACCAAAGGAGCTGTTGCCACCAATG
>JBFFJV010000260.1:0-4026 GCA_041555695.1 Thiohalomonadaceae bacterium
ATACCTATCCTGCTATTCATCTTCTCGGCCTGTAGCCGTGTACCGCAGAGTGAGAGTGTTGAGCTCTATGTCTTCGGTACCCTGGTTACAATTACTGTATGGGGGGCTGAGGCCTCAGAGCGTGATGCAGCAGTGGCCGAAATCACGACCACCTTCCAGCAGATGCACCATGAGTGGCATGCCTGGAAGCCGGGGCCACTGGTTGATATCAACCAGGCCATAGCCGCCGGACAGAGTGTTGATGTACCACCGTCTATTGAGTCGCTGATCACCCGCTCCCAACAACTCTATCGTCAGAGCGAGGGCATGTTTAACCCGGCCATCGGCGGCCTGTTACAGCTGTGGGGCTTTCAAAGTGACGGTCGACCGAACGGCCCGCCACCGGATAAACAGGCGATTGCCAACTGGGTAAGCGCGGCACCGGGGATGGATGATATATCGATTACCCAAGGCAAACTCAGTTCGGCTAACAGGGCGGTGCAACTGGATTTCGGTGCCTTTGCCAAGGGGGTGGCGGTCGACAGGGCCATCGAAATCCTGCGTCCCCACGGTATTGCTAACGCTATCGTAAACGGCGGTGGTGATTTGCGTGCTATCGGTAGCAAGGGGCAAATGCCGTGGCGCGTTGGTATTCGTCACCCGCAGGGGCAGGGGGTACTGGCAGCACTGACGGTGGAGGGGGATGAGAGTATCTTTACCTCAGGCAACTACGAGCGCTATCGCGAACATGAAGGGGTACGTTACGCCCATATTCTCGACCCGCGTACCGGTATGCCGGTTGAGGGGATCACCTCGGTTACCGTGATTCATGAGAACGGCGGTATCGCCGATGCCGCTGCCACAGCACTGGTGGTTGCCGGAGTGAGCGACTGGCAGCGTATCGCCAGACAGATGGGGGTGCAGGCGGTAATGCTGGTGGATGATGCGGGTACGGTCTATATGAGCCCGGCGATGCAGCGGCGTATCGAGTTCACTGGCGAGACACCTGCTAAGATTATGATAAGTGATCGCTGGTAATAAAGACGTTGCCGGCTTGATGACGTCGATTTTAACTGACTGGCTAAACGGAGCGGATAGTGGCAGAAGCGCATAAAGAGAGCATGTCTTTCCTTGAGGGGGTCGAGCGAATGGTAGACAAGGCCACTCTGGTGGCAGAGCTCGACCCCAAAACCGCCTGCGTCATTAAGGCAGGAAGCGCCGTTATTCAGATTAAGTTTCCCGTGCGGGTGCATAGCGGCCTTGAGGTGTTTACCGGCTGGTGGTCGGTACACAGTGCACACCGCCTGCCGGCCAAGGGTGGCTTACGCTTTGCACCGCACGTTAATCAGGATGAGACCGAGGCGCTGTCCGCCCTGATGAGCTATAAATGCGCACTGGCCGACATCCCCTTTGGCGGCGCCAAGGGCGGGCTGATGATTGAGCCGAGCAAATACAGTGTGGATGAGATGCGGGACATTACCCGAGGCTTTGCCATGGAGCTGGCGAGCCGTGGCTTTCTCAATCCGGCGACAAACGTCCCGGCACCTGATATGGGTACCTCTTCCCGTGAGATGGCCTGGATCGCCGATGCCTATAAAAGCCTGTTTCCCGAGGATCTGAATCGTGATGCCTGCGTAACGGGCAAACCGGTCAATCGCGGGGGGATCCCCGGACGTACCGAGGCGACAGGAAAGGGAGTGCAGTACGCCTTGCAGGAGTTTTTCCGTCACCCCGATGAACTGGGGAAGACCCGTTTAGTTGATGGCCTGGCGGGCCAGCGTGTGATTATCCAGGGACTGGGAAACGTCGGTTACCATACCGCAAAATTCCTCTCCGAGGAGGATAAGGTCAAGGTAATTGCTATCATCGAGCGCGATGGCGCAATCCTCAACGAGGAGGGGCTGAATATACATGATGTGCGCCAGCACCTTGCCGAAACCGGAGGGGTACGCGGATTTGCAGAAGGGGAGTATCTGGAGGATGGTGCCGAGGTGCTGTGCAGGGAGTGCGATATCCTCATTCCTGCCGCACTGGAATCACAGATCAATGCCGGTAACGCGATGCATATTCAGGCCAAACTTATTGTCGAGGCAGCCAATGGCGCTGTCACCTATGAGGCCGATGAAATACTACGTCGCCGTGGAGTGGTCATGCTGCCCGATGTCTGGGTGAATGCAGGCGGTGTGACCGTCTCCTATTTCGAGTGGACACGCAATTTGTCACATATGCGTTTCGGGCGGCTGCAACGTCGCTTCGATGAGCTGCGTGGCATCTGTTATGCCACTGCCATTGAGCAGATGACCGAAAAGAGTATGGACGGTAAATTGCGTACGGAGATCGTGCGCGGTGCCAGTGAACTGGATCTGGTGCGCTCCGGCCTGGATGACACCATGCGGACAGCCTTTGCCGACATCCGTGATGCCATCAAGCATAACCCCGAAATCAAGGATTATCGCACCGCCGCCTTTGTGATTGCGATTAAGAAATTAGCCCAGTCCTACTACGATCTCGGCCTGGCGGATAGCGGCGAATAATGCGCCAACGCATCGGCCTGCTGCTAGGGCCGCTACTGTTTACACTGATTCTGTTGTTACCCGCGCCGCAGGCGATGAGTCCGGCAGCTCAACAGCTGGCGGCGGTCACCGTGCTGATGGCCACCTGGTGGATTAGTGAGGCACTCCCCATTGCCGTCACGGCACTGCTGCCGATTGTGCTCTTTCCATTACTGGGGATCATGCCGCTGGCGCAGACTACCAGCGCCTATGCCAACCCCATGGTCTACCTGTTTCTTGGTGGTTTTCTCATCGCGATGGCGATGCAGAAGTGGGCGTTGCACCGGCGTATCGCCCTGCTAACCATCCGGCTGGTCGGCACCTCACCACGGCGGATCATCCTCGGCTTTATGCTGGCAACCGCCTTCCTCTCCATGTGGATCAGCAATACCGCCACGGCGATGATGATGCTGCCGATTGGACTGGCAGTGATCGGCCATCGTCAGTCAGCCGGGGAGGATGGCAATGTGGACAATAACTTCGCCACCGCATTGATGCTGAGCATTGCCTACGCGGCCTCTATTGGCGGTGTTGCCACGCTTATCGGCACCCCGCCCAATGCCATCCTGGCCGGAGTGCTGCAGCAGCAACAGGGGATTACCCTTGGGTTTGCACAGTGGATGAGTTTTGCACTGCCCCTCTCCATAGTGATGCTGCTATTGGCCTGGCTCTATCTCACACGTACCGTCTATACGGGAGGGGGCCAGGAGATAGCAGCCGACAGGACTCTGATTCGCCAGCAGCTATCCGCACTCGGTGTAATGAGCTACGAAGAGCGCTGGGTGCTAGGGGTGTTTGGTCTGGTTGCCGCCACCTGGCTGTTGCGCGGTCTGCTCGATATCAGCTGGCTTGACCGGCTGGGGGATGCCGGTATTGCCATCGGCGGTGCGCTGTTGCTCTTTATCCTGCCCGCAGCCAGGAAGAGGGGAGGAAGGCTGCTCGACTGGCAGAGTGCGGTCAGCCTGCCGTGGGAAATCCTGCTGCTCTTCGGTGGGGGGTTCAGCCTGGCCGCCGGTTTTGTCCACAGCGGGCTGACCGAGTGGCTGGTCTCGCAGCTGGGAATTTTACAGGGCATGCCGGTGTGGTTGCTGCTTGCGGCGATTGTGTTGCTGGTGATCTTCCTCACCGAGGTAACCTCCAACACCGCAACCGCAACCATCGTGTTGCCACTAATGGGGGCCCTTGCCGGAGCCATGTCGCTGGCCCCGACACTGCTTATGATCCCCGCCGCGATTGCCGCCTCTTATGCCTTTATGCTGCCGGTAGCGACCCCGCCCAATGCCATCGTTTTTGGTGGTGGTCACGTTACCATTCCGCAAATGGCACGGGCGGGGATCTGGATGAATCTGTTGGCGACACTGTTAATTTGTAGCTTTGTGCTACTTCAGCCGGCACTGTAACTTTCAACCGGAGAGCTCTCACCTATACTTACGATAATAGTAACTTGCATAGAGAGATAAACTAGTGCGCCCCCTTGTCACCCCTTTGAATCTGC
>JBFFJV010000261.1:0-4026 GCA_041555695.1 Thiohalomonadaceae bacterium
AGTTCCGCAGCTATCTGGTGCCGATTGTCATTATGGCGCCGATCCCGCTGACGGTGATCGGGGTGATGCCGGGGCACGCCCTGCTGACTGCTATGGGATTCGATGCGCAGTTCACCGCCACCTCGATGATCGGCATGATCGCGCTGGCCGGGATCATCGTGCGTAACTCCATACTGCTGGTCGACTTTATCAATCAGCAGGTGGAGGAGGGGACTCCCTTCGAGCGGGCGGTGATCAACTCCAGCGCGGTACGTGCCAAGCCTATCGTGTTGACCGGGGTGGCGGCGATGATGGGGGCCTTCTTTATCCTTGATGACCCGATCTTCAGCGGTCTCGCGGTGTCGCTGATCTTCGGGATTCTGGTCTCCACCATCCTCACCCTGATCGTCATTCCGGTGATGTACTATGCGCTGATGCACAAACGGATGACGGCCTGATAGCCGGCTGCGGGCAACAAACAAGGCGCTGACAGAGCGCCTTTTTTGTTTAGTCCGTCACGAGAAAGCAATGAAAGTGACAGGGGATTTACGGTATACTTCCGGGCTTGAACCGCATCACAGCATCATTGCCGCACTATAAGGTGGCGAGGGCTGGCGGGGGGATATCAGGAATAAGAGCAAGAGTGCTATATGACTAAGCTGACACCGCTTCGTGAAATACCGCAACAGAATATCTTCAAGCAGGGGGATGTCTTCGTCCTCTTCGGAGAGCTCTTCGGCCGTGGTTATGTCAACGGCCTGATTGATGAGGCCAGGGCCGCAGGCATGACCATTGTCGGCATCACGGTCGGTCGCAGGGATGATGACAACAAGCTGCGCCCGCTCACGGCAGAGGAGCACGCCGAGGCCGAGGCTAATCTGGGGGGGCGCATTATCAATGTGCCGATGATGGCGGGTTTCGACCTTGATGCCCCCGCGGGCGAGCCTAATCCCACCGAGCTGCTGGCCCCCCTGACCATCAAGAACTGGCAGGAGGAGAAGCTTGACTGGGCACAGATCGAGCGCTGTCGTGAGGTAGGTGTTAAGCGTTTCAAGGACTCCCTGTCCCAGGTGGTCAGCGAGCTGGAGGGGCTGATCCCCGACGGTGCCAGCGCCTACTTTGCCCACACCATGGCAGGTGGTATCCCCAAGGTGAAGGTGTTCCTCGCTATCGCCAATCGCATCTACAAGGGGCGCGGCCCGAAGCGTTTCATGTCCTCGCGGGCACTGCTCGATAGCGATCTCGGCAAGCTCATTATGATGAATTTTGATGAGGTGACCGCGAATAGCTTCCAGTACCTGATCGAGGGTACCGCAGAACTGCGCCAGCGCCTGGAGTCAACAGGCGGTGAGGTGCGTTACAGCGCCTACGGTTACCACGGCACCGAGATTCTGATTAATGGCGAGTACGAGTGGCAGACCTATACCAACTACACCCAGGGCTACGCCAAGATGCGTCTGGAGCGTGTTGCTGAGCAGGCGTGGGAGAAAGGGGTCAAGGCCACTGTCTTCAACTGCCCGGAGATCCGCACCAACTCCTCCGACATCTTTGTGGGCGTTGAACTCTCCCTGTTCCCGCTGCTCAAGGCGCTGAAGAAGGAGGGGGGCGGTGAGTGGGCCGAGACGCAGTGGGATGCCTGCCGCGAACTGCTCAATGAGGGAACCTCGCTGGAGGATCTGCTGCAGAAGATCGTTGACTACAACGCACACGGGGTGATCACCGAGTTCCGCAACTATGAGGCGTGGCCGATGGATAACACCGAGGAGCTGGCCGAGGTAATGGTGGGCACCTCCGAGGAGATCACCGCCCTGCACAAGGATCGCAAGGCGCTGGTTACCGATGTGTTGAGCGCACTGGTGCTGGAGGGTACCGGCCCGCTGATGTTCCATGAGATGTCGGCACCGTCGGCACCGGTGTTATGGCTCAACCACGATATCATCGCCAGGCAGCTCAATTTGATGCACAACTGAGGGCGTCCTGCCGCAGTAAAAAACGGGTCGCCTTCGGGCGGCCCGTTTTCGTTTTGTCTCTGCCGTGTAGGAGTGATGCCTACACCTTTTGCGGACAAACTTCGATACCGGCAAGAGTGACGGTGCGTAATACTTATCACATTGGCAACGGAGACAAACGTAAGTTTGTCAGCCCTCATAAGGGGTTGCGATTCTCCTCCCCCACAAGGGGTTGCCAACCGATTTACCGCCTTGTTGATATATCCCTCTTGTGCGCGATGCCCTCATCGCGCTTTTTTTTGTCTGTTGATCTATGCCCCGCTAGCACCCTAGTGCTGGAAACTTTTTAGTCTGGCCGGACAGTCAGTGATGTAGAGGTGTTTTTCGTGAGTAGGAGCAATACCTACAAGTTTTGCGGACAAACTAGGATATCGACGGCAATGCCAGTACGGAATAATGAACTCACTGGCACGGAGAAAGCGTTACCTCTCCCACCTCTGATGAGGCGCCAACAGATTTACCTCCTTGTGATATATCCCTCTTGTGCGCGATGGCCCCCATCGCGCTTTTTTTTGTCTGAGGCCTGTGCCGGCTACTTTCTCAGGCGCTGCTCCATTTCAAGCACTACCTGAGTCATGCCAAGAACGCTGTCCGGGTTGAGTGAGATGGAGTCGATACCCTTTTCCACCAGCCACTCGGTGATCTCCGGGAAGTCGGAGGGGGCCTGGCCGCAGATGCCGACATATTTATCATGGCGGTGGCAGGCATCAATTGCCATTTCCATCAGTCTTAATACCGCCGGATTGCGCTCGTCAACGCCGGTGACCAGCCCTGAATCGCGGTCAACGCCGAGAGTAAGCTGGGTCAGGTCATTGGAGCCGATGGAAAAGCCATCGAAGTGCTGGAGGAAGTCGTCGGCGAGCAGTGCATTGGCGGGGATCTCACACATAATGAAGACCTTAAGGCCGTTGTCGCCGCGTTTGAGACCGTTTTTCTCCATAATCTCAAGCACCCGCTTTCCCTCGTCGACACTGCGCACGAAAGGCACCATCAGGGCGACGTTATCCAGCCCCATCTGCTCACGCACCATCTTCATCGCCAGGCACTCCAGGGAGAAGGATTCGGCGAAATCCAGGGAGGGGTAGCGGTAGGCACCACGAAACCCGATCATGGGGTTCTCCTCCTTCGGCTCAAAACGTTCACCGCCCACGAGTTGAGCATACTCGTTGGACTTGAAGTCGGAGAGGCGCACGATCACCGGGCGCGGATAGAAAGCGGCGGCGATGGTGCCCACCCCTTCGGCCAGGCGCTCGACGAAGAATTCTTTAGGCGAGGGGTAACCGGCGGTGACCTTTTCGATCTTCAGCTGCGTCTCCTCATCCAGTGAGTTGAACTCGATGAGGGCCCGGGGGTGCACCTTGATGGCGTTGTTAATGATGAACTCCAGTCGCGCCAGTCCGACACCATCGGCGGGCAGGCGAGATACCTCAAAGGCCTGTTCCGGGTTGCCGAGGTTGAGCATGATTTTGGTCTGCGGTTTTTTCAGGCTACCCAGATCGATGCGCTCGATATCGAAGTCCTGGATGCCTTCATAGACATAGCCCGAGTCCCCTTCTGCGCAGGAGACGGTGACCCACTGTCCGGTTTGAATCGTCTGTGTAGTGTCTCCGGTACCGACCACGGCCGGGATCCCCAGTTCGCGGGCAATGATCGCCGCGTGGCAGGTGCGCCCGCCGCGATTGGTGACGATGGCCGAGGCGATCTTCATCACCGGCTCCCAGTCCGGGTCGGTGATGTCGGTGATTAGCACCTCGCCCGGCTTCAGCTCGTTCATGTGCGAGGCCTCCAGGATCACCCGTGCCTGGCCGGTGGCGATCTTCTGCCCTACGCTCTTGCCCTCGGTGAGCACGGTGCCGTGTGCCTTGAGGTGATAGATCTCCTGAATGTTCACATCATCGGCAGACCTTACCGTTTCCGGTCTTGCCTGCACGATGTAAAGCTCACCCGTATCCCCATCCTTGGCCCACTCGATATCCATCGGCCGGCCATAGTGCTTCTCGATAGCGGCAGCATAGCGGGCCAGCTGTAGTACCTCCTC
>JBFFJV010000262.1:0-4010 GCA_041555695.1 Thiohalomonadaceae bacterium
AGGTGTAGTAGCAACTCGATATTGTGCTGCTCATCAATGCGCCTTTCATTGACAGCCTTCGCCGCCATTAACTCCTGGGTCTGTTGCAGAAAAACGTCTAAGGCATCGCCCATATCCCGCAGCTCACGGCTGGCTGAGAGCTGCGGGATATGAATGCTGGTATCCCCCCTGGCGAGCTGATTCATGGTGTGAATCAGTGATATGAATGGTGTCGTTACATGCCTCACGACATAGAGCCACACAAGTATCACCAGCAGTAACACCAGTGTAGAACTCATTATGCTGATGCGGTTGTCGAATTGTTGAGTACTAATGTGCTCTTGTATATAGGCATTGCTCAGTTCCACCCCTGTCGCCATGATCAGGTCAAGACCGGTATGCGCAGGCCCTGCCTGTCCGATATAGGCCTGCGGTGTCAGGGAGAACTCGCCAGAGGACGCCTCATCATAGACCTGACGGACCAGTGGATAGAATGTATGGTGAAAATAGTCGTACTGGTCGGTGACCAGTTTTCTCAATGCTGTTGACTTTACCAGGCTGACATCATCTCTTAACAGCTCCCACAACACGATCATTCTTTCACTAAGTGCCAATGCCTTGTGGAAATCTGCCATCGGTATAGCGCTGTGTGTTGCGACGACACTGCCAAGGTAGGGTGATAGCTGCCCGAAAATATCGCTTATCTCCAGGCTCATCCTGTTGATGTTGTAATATCGCATCAAATCTGTTTTTTCACTGGCGTGCTGGCCAAGCGTGGCAAGGATGTCCTTTTCGATACGCATCACACTGGTGGACTGCTGGAACCACCGTTTTATCATATCGTTCCCTATCGTCTGCTGCGGGTTCCCCAGCACTCGATCAACTTCATCTCTAATGTGGTTGAGCGCCAACACTTGTGTCTGCAACTCACCAGACAGCTCAAGAAGGTTCCCTACCTCTTGATTGTGAGAGTGACTGATTTCAGTGAGGAATTGTTCATAGGCAGTCATCATTGTTTTGCGGAAGGTGAGATACCCCGTCATGCTATGCGTTGAGCCATGCATCATCTGTTGAGGTTTTGTCGAGTGGCTGTTGTCCTCCACTGTTGCAAGCGCTGAGTGGCTAGTTGACGACGGCTGACTCGCACCTGTCCCCGGTACTATGGAACCCCCATCTGTCGATGATTGACTCCCCGCCATACCCAGCCTCGACGCGTGCCTTCCCTCACTGGCACGATGCTCAGGCATACCCTTATGGGCTCCCGCCTTGATCATCAACGGTGCCTGGATGTCAGCCTGGTTTGACTGTATGGGCGTATGCTGGGTGTGTGTCTGGTGAGCGCCGTGTTGCATGGCAGCGGATTTGAGATGAGGGCTTAGGGCGATAAGTGTTCGCCCCCGTTCCAGTGAGCTGTTTTGGGCCATCTTTAACAGGTTATTATTATAACGATTGATTTCTGCTAGATGCTCCGCCTCTTTGATATTTTCGTTGCTTTCAGTGATTGAATCCCACAGTGAGTTCAGAATGATCACTGACAGGATAGAAAGGGATACCACGATTATACGCTGCAGACTAATAGTGCCTGCAGCCCTGTTTTTGATGAATGACACTCTACACACCTATTGATAACGATACTGACAAACGACTAATACCCTGTTCCGACCAGTAGATTTTATGCCGCTGCCCGGAACAATATAGCTGTCTCATTGCAAATACCTATGTCCTTACACTATTGGGGCTATTTCAGGTAAAGACAATGGTGTGCAAACCCTATTTTCGTGTGTCAAAGCCTTTAAAAGGGTCGCCGGTCGATATTCACTGATATTTGGAGTCTCCCTCCCGATTATTCCAGAACTGCCACTGACTCAGAGGTATGGACTGCATGTTGAGTGAACATTGCTGGCGCCTCCTTATCTAGGGCAATGAATTAGAGGCGGAAACTGTAATATATGGCAGGAAATGCAGGAAAGGAGGCGTTGAGTTTGTGAGAGAACGAGGGGCTTACGCCTTTAGTTTAAAGAGAAGGCGGTGATGACCATTTCTAACGATTATCACTGGTCACCGCTGCATTTGTGCTCTTTCTTCTGATGCACAACTTCATGGCTGTTGTTCAGCGCCAGATGGTAGATGCGCAGCAGGTCCTGCTCACTGACGTCAATAAAGGAGTCGAGTTGTGACAGGGCATAGACCAGATCACTGTGGGCGATAAAGGTTTTCTCCCTGGCATCCCCCGTTGTTACCTGAGCCAGCGAGAGTGGGGCTGGATAGCGGCGATAGGGGAATGGCAAATTCACCAGCACGGCTACACCAAGAATGACGATCACATTCTCCAGTACAGGACTAATGATAAAGCCGTATCCCAGCTGTTCGACCGCCGGACCACCCATCACGGCAACCAGGGCGGTAGCACCTCCGGGTGGATGGAGGCAGTGCAAGTAGTACATGGCACCGATGGCGAGGCCCACGGCAAGCGGGGCGGCAACCAGTGGCGCGTTAAGCCACTGGGCACAACTGACGCCAATGAATGCCGAGATCAGGTGTCCCCCGAAAACGGCCCAGGGTTGTGACAAGGCGCCGTGAGGCATGGCAAACAGCAAGACGGCACTGGCACCCATGGAGGCGACAAGCATGGTCGCCCCTTGCAGGTCGAGTAGCTGCTGGTTTATCGCAAGCACTGCCAGGATGCCGAGAAAGCCGCCTGCCGCCGATAGCCACTTCTCACGGTGGCTGGCCCTGTTTGCATTGGCTGGCTGGAGTAGTGCAATAAGCCTGACTATCATGCTTTTACCCCTCCGATTCATACCACAGACCCTCTGTTCACTTTCGTAGCGCATAAGCTAGGGCCTTGTCAGCTATTTAACAAACGAAATTATTCTGTTATTTATATCGGAATATCCGATAGATAAGGGGCCGAGATGGATACCGAATTCGCCAGAACCTTTCTTGCTGTGGTCGCATCGGGCAATTTTGTCGGAGCGGCTGAGCGGCTACACATCACTCAATCCACGGTTAGCGCCCGTATTCAGACCCTTGAGCGCCAGCTGGGAGTGACGTTGCTCAAGCGAGGCCGCAACGGTGCTGAGTTAACCCCCGCCGGTCGGCGCTTTCTGCGGCACGCCAAGAGCCTTGTACGCACGCTTGAACAGGCTCGCCACGATGTCGGGCTTCCGGCCGGTTTCAGCGGCAGCCTGACCCTGCGCGCCCGCATCGCCCTGTGGGATGGCCTCCTGCCGCAATGGACTGAGTGGTTGCGAGCACAGCGTCCCGATACCTCCTTGCGACTGGAGATCGGTTTCGAGGAGGACATAATGCAGGGGCTGATCCAGGGCACCATCGATATCGGTCTGATGTATACACCGCAGAATCGCCCCGGACTGCGGGTGGAATACCTCTTTGACGAGAGCCTGCTTCTGGTCAGCACCTCAGGTCATAACAACTGGTATGACGAGCGCTACGTGCACATCAACTGGGGACCGGAGTTCGAGGCGCAGTTCAGTACCCACTTCCCGGATGTGGCGGCACCTGCCTTGCACGCGAACGTAGGGTGGTTGGGGATTCAGCAGATCCTCCACTCAGGTGGAGCGGGATTCTTCCCGCAGCGACTGGTGCGTGACCATATTGCATCCGGTCGGCTGCACCGGGTGGAAGAGAGCCCCACGCTTTCACTGCCGGTCTACCTGGTCTATCCGCAAGTGCGTGCTGAGGCGGCGATGACCACCGCACTGGAGGGGTTGCGTATGCTGGGACAGCGTGAACAGCAACTCGCGGCGTTTTAGTCATGCCACTGCGCTACGGCATCGACCCGCTGCTACAGCACGCGAACGGCCGTTGCTTCAGGCACTCATAAACGGATAGTCGGTGTAGCCCTCGGCACCAGGGGTGTAGAAGGTATCCGGATCGGGCGTGTTGAGTTCGGCACCGGCCTTGATACGGGCGGGCAGGTCCGGGTTGGCAAGAAATGGCGTACCAAAGGCCACGGAATCGGCCATCTTGCTACTCAGTACCTCAGCGGCCTCTTCAGCGCTGTAACC
>JBFFJV010000263.1:0-3970 GCA_041555695.1 Thiohalomonadaceae bacterium
AGTACCAGCTGCGCCATGGTGGGTAGTGCCAGTTCCGCATCGAAACCACTGGTTTCGGGAAAGGCGATGCGGCTCAACAGGCCGACCAGAATGGTGGCACCGTAGAACAGCGTAAACCAGCTGTAGTAGTAGAGACGCATGCGGGTGATCTGCGACTCATTGTCCAGGCTAATAAAACGAATCACAATGTGCGGCTGCCCGACCACGGCGATGCCGCCAAACAACCAGCCGAGAATAAACAGGGTGATGCCCGGTAGGTCGGTATCGGGAAACCAGCCCAGATAGTTACCGTCAATGGCGGCCATCTTCTCCATCGCCAGTGTCCAGCCTCCTGCCAGTTCAACACCACCCACGATCAGCATCCCCATGCCGAGTAGCATCACCAGTGACTGTGCCGCATCGGTCCAGATGGAGGCGCGTAGGCCACCTGCTGCACTATAGAGCAGGACGATAACCGCACTGACCAAAATCCCCCAGCCAGGCTCCCATTGCAGCAGCACCGCTGTGGCCTTGCTGCCCGCCTTGAGCTGGGCGGCGGCATAGAGGGTGAGAAAGAGGATAGTGAGAACCCCCACCAGACGACGTAGCATGTGGTTATCCTCACCGTGCCAATGGGCGAGCAAACCACCATAGGAGTGCACCCGTGGCGAGCGTGAGGCGGCATGCAGCGGTCGCAGTGTGAGCAGTGAAACCATCAGATCCCCCGCGATCCAGCCTACCATTAGCCAGATCGAAGAGAGGCCGGTCGCATAGGTCAGGCCAATCATGCCGATAAACATAAAACCGCTGTTATTGGTTGCTACCGCGGAGAGTCCGGCAAGCCAGGCGGGGATCGCCTTGCCGGCAATCAGGTAGTCTTCGGAGCTGTTACGGCTCTTGATTACCGATGCCAGCCCGATGGCCAGAAACAACAGAAGGGAGAAGATAAAACTGCTGGCGATCATGTGCTGCCCCTGTTGGTAATGTTGTTATACGGTTGCGACGGGTGGACAGCAGCGATTAACTGTCCTGCTGTTCGTACAGGTCATGAAATCGGTCTGTTTCACGCAGGTTGCTGAGACTGACATCACTGCGCGCCTCCTCAAGGTAGGTGGCGGAGATTTCAACCGCCTGTTTGAGGTCTTCCAGAGCAGTATCAAGCTGTTTCAGTGTGGCGTTGGCACAGGCCCGCTGATAGTAGGCGTAGGCAGATTCGGGGTTAAGTACCAGCGCTTTATCGCACAGGTTGAGTGCCCACTCCGGTTCGTCCAGCTCCAGCACCGCGTCCGCCTTGTAGGTGAGTGCTTCGACATCCTCGCCATTTAAATCAAGAATCTGATCATAAACCTCGATCCTCGCCTGCGGGGTCGCCTCCAACCCGGCACGCATCCATAGCGAGTGGATGGTATTGGTACGGGAGATCTCCTCCTGGGCGGAAAGAATACGTTCGGTGCGGTCCTTAAGTTTCTGTTCCAACCGGGTAAGACGCTTTTCATACTCTTCTGAAATAGTGGCGATCTTGTGATCCATCACCTCGTTCAGTTTGTTGCGAATGTCACGCATTGAACTCCAGCCGACCAGTGCGAAGATCGAAGCGGCAGCGGCGATCATATAGAAAATATTATTGATCGTACTGGTGGTATAGCTAATAGCACGGTCCGAGCTTTCCAGTTGAGCCCGTGAATACTTTTCAGTGAACTCGGCACGCTGGTTCTGCAGCTCCATACGCAGCGCACGGACTTCGTCGAGCATGTAGCGCTCAACAAACGGGTTGTAGAGCGGTGCCTGTAATTGCTCTATAGCCTGCTCCGCCTTCTGTTCCCGAATCTCAGCCGCCTGAAGTGGAAACAGGAACAGCAGCAACAACACCATACTCAGGCCACGCATATCGCTTCCCCGTAATCGTGTGGTTCTATCAGGCTATTGTGCAGGTGTTTTACCGCGTCATCGTAATCACCATCATTGATAATGAACTGCATATCAACCTGGCGCATCGACTGGTGCATGGCGAGAATGCTGATACGGTTATCCGCCAGCGTAGAGACCGCCCGAGCCAGGATGCCTGGCACCTGCATGTCGCTGCCGATGGCCGAGACCAGAGAGACCTTACGGTGATCGCTCTCACTGTCCGGCAGCTTCTCTTTAATCACCTTAATGATGCGTTTAACTGTCTTCAGGTTACACCCCAGGTAGTGGGTGACGGTGTTGGCATTAATATCCTTGGTCACGACGGTGGCACGAAAACGCCTGAAAATATCGATTAGAATTTTTTCATACTCATCGAGTTTACCCACCATATCCTGATCAAATAGTTCAATGGCGTGCAGGTGACGACGCCCTGCGATGATCTCGACACAGGGTGTGGCACTGACGTAATTGCCGGTAATCAGCGTACCGCTATGCTCGGGTTCGAAGGTGTTCTTTACCCGTAGTGGAATTTCATTTTGTCGCAGCCCCTTGGCGGCACGTGGGTGGATCGCCTCCATTCCCAGATTGGCCAGTTGATCCGCTACATCGTAATTAGTGCGGCCGATGGGTACGATTTGCTCCTCACCGACGATGCCGGGATCGGCACTGCTGAGATGGTACTCCTTGTGGATGATCGCCTCGCGAGCCTCGGTAAGTACCGCGATACGGCTGAAGGTCATCTCGCTGTAACCACGGTCGAAGGTGGCCATCAGCCCCTCTTCACAGTGGGCATAGCCGGTCACGATCGGCAGCTCGGTGGCCAGATCGATATCGGCAAAGGCGTGTTCAATCACCTTATCCAGTGGCCGTGTCTGCGCCGTCTTCCAGCCGGAGAGATCGACAAAACGTGCATTCACTCCATCACGACGTAACAGCTGCGTGGTATTCCAGGCGCTGTGTGCCTCACCAAGACTGGCCAGCATCTCGCGTATGGTCAGCAGGTGGTCATCAAGCTCAAAGTGTCCGTGTTCACAGAGATTGCGTAGATTATCGAGCACCCCCTCCGCATCATCCAGTCGCTGGTTGATAAAGGTGTTGGCCACCTCGGCCAGTGCATTATCCTCAAACAGCTCAGCGTTTAAATCATGGAACGTCGTGCGCAACTCCTTCATGGCTCCACGCCATGCCTCCTCATCCCCGGCATCGGTAAACAGGGCATAAATGCCCGGCTGCTCATTCTTTTTGTGTTCCAGCAGCAGGTTGGTGATACCTCCGTAGGCAGAGACCACAAAAACACGCTGGCAATAATTTTCGCCACTGACCGCCGCCATAACAATATTGTCGCGGACGGCCTGATAGTTACTCATGGAGGTGCCGCCAATTTTCTCGACGGTGTGACTCATTGTTACTTCTCCTGTCATTGCGATGTGTGGCTATTTGCTATTGCGCACGGTGGCCCACATTTCGCTGTGGGGATGAGGGGCGTAGGCCCCATCCTCATCGTGCAGCTCACGCCCGGTAACAGGCGGGTTGAAGGCACAGATCAGGCGCATGTCGGCACTACCGCCACGCAACAGATGCTCGTCATGATCGTTGAGCAGGTAGAGGGTACCGTTCTTAATCGGGTGTATCTCACCGGTTTTCAGGTCTTCAATCTCACCATCACCGGCGACGCAGTAGACCGCCTCGATGTGGTGTTTGTACCAGATGTGGGTCTCAGTTCCCGCCTTGATAATGGTCTCGTGGAAGGAGAAGCCAGCCGCATCACTATCGAGGACAAAACGGCGACTGACCCAGTTGCCATTCTCAGCATGCACCTCACGTTCACTACCGATGATCTCTTCCAGGTTGCGGACAATCATGCAGCGGTATCTCCACTTTTGGCCGCCTTTTTCTGCGCCAGTAACTCCCCGATCACCCTGTCGATAATCGCTATCCCCTGACGCAGGGTCTCCTCTTCGATAATCAACGCGGGAAGGAACTTGACCACGTTGTCATCGGCACCGGCCAGCTCGATCACCAGGTTGTTACTAAAGGCCGCGACTGAGACTTCACCAGCAAAGCCAGGGCGGTCGATATCCAG